>JADGDH010000135.1:5994-7351 GCA_016745015.1 Colwellia sp. | reverse complement strand
CTTGTAATATTCCCATTATTCACCATTATGAAATTAGTCACGATGGTCAAGGGTTAACTTGTGAAACAGAGCCGGTTGAGGTTAAAGCATGTACCAATGCTAGCTGCTCAAATTTAAGCACCCAGCCAGTTACACTTGATTTTTTTGCTGACGGTACGCTAATTAGCTCTCCTACCTTTACCGGTAGTGCCATCGTTAATTTTAATCATACCGTTGTTGAAACCCTGACTTTTTCAATTAATAATGCCACGTTAGCTGCATCAAATGCAATTGTCTGCGAGAATAGTAGTAGTGCAAGTTGTGATATGGTATTTACTGATGCAGGCTTCAGGTTTCTATCAGGTACTAGCAATAGTATAACCCTGCCCAATCAAACATCAGGCATAGTATTCGACGATACACTAAAGCTTCAAGCAGTAAAGAATACTAATGGCGTTTGTACTGGTTTATTTACCGGTAATACGAATGTGGAGTTATCTCAGGAAAACGTTTACCCTGGCGGCCTCAGTGGCCTCAGCTTTAATATTGGTGGTAATACTATTGCGAAACACTCAAGTGTCACTAATACCACATTAAACTTTGATACCAACAGTATTGCGATAATACCCACACCGATATATCACGATGCAGGACAAATTCGTTTACATGCTCATTATAACGTAGGTGGTGTAACATTGTTTGGTAGCAGTAATCCATTCTGGGTAAGCCCCGCAGAACTTGTGGTTAGTGCTAAATCAGGGGCAATAAATTTAAATGGCGACACTGCAGGAATAACTAACTTAGATGGTGTCACGGCAACACCTATCCATAAAGCAGGCGAAGATTTTACTTTAAGCGTTGCTGCTTATAATGCGGCTACGCCTTCGGTTATTACGCCAAATTATTTGCCTGGACAAATACAATTTAAGCTCAATCGAACGGGCCCAACATTAGGTAATAGTGTCGATGGTAATCTAACTTTCGGGGCAGCCAGCATGTTGTCTACTAATACCACCCAAAATGTTATGCTTACCAACTTTTCATCGGGCGTCTCTGCTTACGCGGCAGCACAATATTCAGAAGTCGGTTTGCTTAATCTCGAGGTTCAAGATACCAACTACGGTAATGTTGGTATTGTTATTCCTGCTGCGGCAATTAATATAGGTCGCTTTATCCCTGATCATTTTGATGTAAACATAATTAACAACTCTTTTGAGGATGCATGTACAACAGTCACTTCAAACCTTACCTATATTGGACAACCTTTTACTTATTTAAATGCTCCCGAGTTATTAATTACGGCCAAAAACTTCTCTGGGGTAACGACTAAAAATTATACTGAAACAGGTTATCAAAAGTTAACTGCGGCTAATATTGA
>JADGDH010000135.1:0-5894 GCA_016745015.1 Colwellia sp. | reverse complement strand
CTATTAATGAAGTTGGGCTTAATCCTGTTAATATCCCATCTGTTTCAGGAATATTTAAAGACACTGATGATTTACCCAATGGTGTAACTCGGCAAATTGTTTTACCTGCCGTAGCAGCTGGAAATCAAGGAAAAGTAGAAGTAATCTATAACATATATCCATGGCTACAATACGATTGGCACTGGAACGGTGTTGAAGTGAAAAGTTTTGATGAAAACCCTAGCGCGATAGCCACATTCGGTTTATACCGAGGCAATGACAGAATAATTTACTCACGCGAAGTTTTTAATTAAAAAATAAAAGTGCAAAAAAGCCAATAAAATTGGCCTTTAAATGTATATTTTTAGACAGACTTTTCTTACTTGTTAACTAACTCAATAACTAATGTAGTTAGATTGGTTATTAAATTAATTATTAGATTATATAAATGGCAGTAAGTTAGTTAAATATTGGTTTTACATAGGCTAATATAATCACTGCAAATAACACTAATACAGGTATTTCGTTAAATATGCGATAAAACTTACCTGAACGCATGTTTTTGTCTTGCTGAAATATGTTAACTAATTTAAAACAGTAGCCATGATATATCAGTAGTGAGATAACCAATACTAACTTAATATGAAGCCACTTAGTCGCAGCAAACCACGCATATCCATAAATATAAATTAAAATTAAGCCAAGCAGTACTGTTAATACTCCAAAGGGGGTTATGAAGTATAGTAAACGCTTCTCCATTCCTTTTAACTGTTGAGCAACCTCGACAGAATTGGTTTCTGCATGGTTTACAAACAAACGAGGCAAGTAAAAAACCCCTGCAAACCAAGCCACCATAAAAATAACATGAAAGGCTTTAAACCATAAAATATTATTGACTAAAAATTCATTCATTAATTTGGTCTTCCTTCATTTAAGTTGTCATTTGATATTATTTCTGAAGACGGTACTTCTGTGAGGTGAATTTCATCGATAAGCGTACCATTTACAAGATACTGCCTTATTTGTTCAAAGGTAACAATACCAATAATTTCATCAATATTATCTTTATAGATATACACCCCACCACAACGATCATCCACTAATGCTAAGTAAGCTTCGGCTAACGTTGCTTGATGAGATAATGGAATAAGTTGATGTAAATTCATTGTTTCTGAGGTTTGATACTTTGTAGTCGTCTTACCTGATGAGGAACCTTCCGTAAATACCTTATGCACTAAAGAAGTATTTTCATTAAATTCCGCCCAATAATAATTAACTTTTTCAATAACTTTTTTGTTTCTCATTACCTTTTTTATCGTTTTATTAATTACAGGTATTTTTATGTCACTAGTAACAATAAGGCCTGCAATAGTACGCGAAGAGGCTTGCTCTACCAGTTCAATTTTTTTAATCATTACACCTAAAACACCTATTTTTTGCAATGTTTTTTCTATCGGTGGCTTGCTATAGGCCAAACCTTGCACATCGAGTTGCATTGTAAATACAGAGCGGTTTTTAAATAACTGCCCAGAAATAATGCTAGAAATGGTGATTACTATCATTGCAGGCAATATTATTTCTAATTGCCCGGATAGTTCTACTACTGCTAATAATGCTGCAAGGGGGGCATTTAAGGTTGCCGCCATAAAGCCAGCCATACCCATTAAAATAAAATCATTACCAAGGTGTTCGCCAGGGATAATTTGCATCACCATAGCGCCACCTAATGCACCCGTAATTGCACCAATACCAATGATAGGCCCTACAATTCCTCCTGGAATACCTAAGCCTAATGCAAATGTTGTCATTAAAAATTTTGCTAAAAGCAAACTAAACAATAAGCCAATATGCCAATTATTCGTAAGTGATACGTCAATGGCACCGCTACCAACGCCCATAGCGCCAGGAACAAAGTAACCTAAAGTACCTGTGATCATGGCGGCTAACATAAGTCTTGGTACTATGTGGAACTTACCACTATGTTTGATAACAGTCACTAGCGTTTTGTTAAAAGCGGCAGCGAGAGTTCCTAATGAAATTCCTAGAATAATCAAGGGAATGTAGTGTTGTGGGATGAGTTCGATTTTATGAAAGTACTCAAAATTGTGAGACACATCAAAAACACTACGAGTAACTAAAGAGCCAACTAAGGATGCTAACATGACAGGTATAAATATATGAATCTTATATTCCCGCATTATTACTTCCATAACGAAAAGTACTGCAGCAATTGGTGTGTTAAATGTTGCGGCAATACCTGCAGCAATGCCACAGGCACATAAGGTACGAATGCTATTATAAGGTAGCTTTAATAAGCTACCTACGTAACTACTAGCAGCAGCGCCTAAATGTACTGCTGGCCCTTCTCGCCCAACAGAAAATCCTGATGCAAGTGCTACAGCACTACCAAAAAATTGATTTAATGTGTTTTTAAAGGGAATGATGCCATGGGCAATTTTTAGCCGATGAAGTACAAAGGGGATGCCTGTTCTTAAGTATTTGTAACCAGTAAGCCAAGCAAACAATAAAATGATTAGTGAGCCTATGATAGGTAAATCAAAACGACTTACGTCATCTAAGGTGATATAGTTATCACGTTTTATTAAATAGAGCTGTTGAATTTGTTCAATAGTTAATGTGAACAAAATCACTAATAATGCTGATGCAAAGCCACCAACAATAGCAAGTATACAAATTTGCCATGAAGTTTTAGGTAACGCTAAGTTTTTTCTTATTGTGCTAATATAGCTCATTATCAGTGACTAGGTTTGTTGGTAGTGTTTATTTACTTTTTGTAATATATAAGGTTATTGTACGCTATATGAATTGGTTAGCAAAAATAAATATTACTGTAGTCACTGAACGTTTAGGCCCTTTTAAGTCGGCTATTTTCCTACTTGCGTTAATTGTTCTTTGTTTATTTATAGGTTATAGATTGGGTAATTTTTACCATTATTTTCAATCATCTACATTAGACCAACAAAAAATTCGTCTTGAGCAGTTGTATCAACAGCAAGCGGATCAAGTAGAACGTATTCATACCCTAGAAGTTGAGCTCGCAGTAGAGCAATTAGCTAGTCAGAGTGCTCAAGCAACATTAAAGAAAATGTCTCTTGAACATTATCAGGTTAAGAAAGAACTGGCCTTTTATGAAAAAGTGATGGCGCCAGAGAAAGAAGCTGACGGTTTAGTTATTGATAATATTAAAATAACAGCGAGCCAAAGTCCTAATCATTACAACTTTCAAGTGGTTTTAGTGCAACAACAATTAAAGAAACGCTACGCCAAAGGTTATGTTGATTTGATTGTGATAGGGAGTTTGGCAAATAAACCAAGTGCATTAAAACTTTCTGATATTTCGTCTGTCACTAAAAAAGAACGGTTATTTAGTTTTAAATATTTTCAGGTTATAGAAGGTAGTTTTACTTTACCCAGTAATTTTGTTCCTGAAAAAATACAATTATCTGCGATATTAACGAAAAGTAAATGGCAAAAATATCAAAAACTTAATAAAACGTTACCTTGGGATATTGAATAAAAAAAACCAATAATACTTGATTAAATTAGTCAAGTTTACGATAATTACCACGATTTTAAAGTTTCCCCCTTATTTGTAAAAGTAGAGCTTCATGTCTGACCCTATCTCAAACCCAGAATTACCTATTAAATTTACTGATTCAGCAGCAAAAAAAGTACTGTCCTTAATTACTGAGGAAGAAAACCCTGAGTTAAAACTTAGAGTTTATGTGACTGGTGGTGGTTGCTCTGGTTTTCAGTATGGTTTTACTTTCGATGAAAAAATAAATGAAGGTGATATGACCATAGAAAAACAAGGTGTGACTATGGTAATTGACCCTATGAGCTTGCAATACTTGGTTGACGGTGAAGTTGACTATCTTGAAAGTTTAGAAGGTAGCCGTTTTGTTGTTAATAACCCTAATGCAACAACTACCTGTGGCTGTGGTTCTTCTTTTTCTATTTAAATATCCCTTGCATTTAAATAACTATCCCTGCTTTTTTGTGCATATACAGTTGTTCATCCGCTTGCTTTAATAGTTCTTCCATCGTTTTTTTACCATCACTGGCAGCAGCTCCGCAACTTATGGTGATGGGTAAGTGTGAATTTTGATAGGGCATAGGATTATTTTGAAAAAAGTTAGTTAAACGTTTGCATGCTAATAATGCTTCTTGGTAATTTTGACTAGCCAAGGTGATTACAAACTCATCACCAGCATAGCGAAAGCATTTATCATTTTCACGAATTAATTCTTGTAGTTGAGTTGCAACATAAGTCAGTACTTTGTCACCACAGTCATGACCATAAGTATCATTGATTTGCTTGAATTTATTACAATCAATGAAAAGTACTGAGAAAGGAACGTTATATCGTCGTTGGCGAATCAGCTCTTCATTAATAGATGATTCCATTAACCGACGATTAGCAACCCCTGTTAATCTATCGTAATGAGCCATGTATTCAAGTTGCTCTCTAATTAATGCATTAGACAAACACAAACTTACTTTTACCGCGAGTTGTTCTAAATGTACTGTACCTAAATCAGGTTGAAAACGATTTTTGTTACTATCAGTGAAGAGTAAGCTACCAAACAGCTTGTCCTCAATCACCAACGGAGTTAACGCCGCAGATTTTGTATATTTGATTAAATTTTTTGGCAATATAGTCTTAATACTTTCAATATTGTCAGTAAGAAATGGCTTTCTTTCAGGGTGTAATTTTTGCAGAGTTTCAATAGCAATATTTCTGCTATTTTCTTGATGCCAACTTGATTGCATATTACCACTTAGTAAGTAGCTTATAGGGGTTGGCTCTGCCAATAACAAACAAATGCCAGTTAAGTTAAATTTGTCTTTTATGGATGTTAGTAATTGATGTAATAATTCTTGGCTTGTTTTACAGCTTAATATTTGAGTTTCTATGTCAAATAGCTTTTGTGCTATATCGGCATTTGCGCGAGAATTTTCAATAACATTGGCTAATTGACGTTCTAATTCTACTTTGGACTCAGACATACTATATTCAGACATATAAGACATACCTGCTTTAATAAGTTAAGAAATTAGGGGACTATTTGCATTGTGTATTCTTTTTTGTTGGTAGGCAAGAAAAACTAACCTTCCATCAGTAGCATTTCAACAATAGTATTCATATCTAGGTCAAACTCTTCAGCCCTTACCGCTTTAACAATAAAATCGTCAGTTTCAGTTAAATCAATATTTTGAGTATTAAGGTATTGATTTAGTTTTACACTGTAAAAAGATCGCACTTGCGGGTTAGTGGGGTTTTCATTATTTCGTTGCTCAACAACAGCAAGTTTTTTGGACTCTAGCTGTACAAGTGAACCGATGGGAAATACACCAATACATTGAATAAATTGATCAACCAATTTGCTATCAATGTGATTATTTTTAGCGAGTTCTCGCAAAATTGAAAAAGCTTTATTATGGGTGAAGCCTTCCTTGTAGCAACGGGTTGCAGTTAATGCATCAAAAATATCGCAAATCGCAATCATACGGCCATATTTGTGAATATCTTTGCCTTTAACTTGAAATGGATAACCCTCACCATTTAATTTTTCATGGTGCAATGCCGCAATTTCTAAGCTTAGTTTGCTAATGCCAGGGGTTTTCTTGATGATATCAATTGAATGATTTGCATGAGTTTTCATAATCGTAAACTCTTCATCAGTGAGTTTACCTGGTTTATTTAAAATTTCGTCAGGGATTTTAATTTTGCCAATATCATGTAAAAAAGCACCAATACTCAATTGATGTACGACTTTTTTACTCATTTTTAAATGGTGGGCAAAAATAGTGATATAAACTGATACCGCAACAGAGTGCTCTAATAAATACTCGTCTTTTTCACGAATATTTACCATGCAGGCTAAGGAATC
>JADGDH010000274.1 GCA_016745015.1 Colwellia sp. | reverse complement strand
CTAATGAAGTATGGTTTAAAGTTAACAAATTAGCATAATTTAGCAGCTACTGATAAACGTTTGGTGTCCATAACTGCATAAACATTTTATCGTCAGTTAGTGGCGTGAAACCAAACTGTTCATATAAACCATGGGCATCTTTAGTGGCTAACATTATTCGACGTAACCCTTGCAGTTGTGGATGCTCAACAATTTGTTTCATCATTTGCTTACTTAAACCTTTGCTTCTATGATCTTCAAGAATGTATACATCGGCTAAGTAGGCAAAAGTAGCCGAATCGGTAATCAAGCGAGCAAAGCCCACTTGTTTCTCCTTTCCGCTTATATCTGCTAGCAACACCCCAAAGCAAAGAGAATTTTCAACGGCTTTAACCACAATTTTTTTAGGTACATTTTCAGCCCAGTACGAGCGAGATAAATAGTGATGAATGGCATCAATATCCATCTCATCTTTATCAGTAGTAATTCGATATAACATGAAGAGCGCTAAACCTATTAAATAAAAGCAAAAGCATCGGCATACATATGCTCTAATAAAGCACCATGCTCAATAAAGTCATTTCGTATTGCACCAACCATTTCAAAGCGCCCCGCAAGGTAAATATCATAGGGCTCTAAGCTAACAATATCATGCATTGCAGCTTGGTGAACTAATCCTGTTTTTCCTTGCCAAAACTCACTTTCGTTCACGTTTTCAATGACAGGAATAAAATTAGCGTGTGGTAATTTTGCAATAAGTGCTGCCGTTTCTTCCAATTCATAAGCTGCAGTTAATTCACGTAAGCCCCAATACATCATAATATGACGTTGTGAGTTTTGTTCTACTAAATACTCAAGCATTGACTTAATATAGGAAAAACCAGTACCACCTGCCAATAATAATAAAGGACGTTCGCTTGTCGTACGTAATTGAGCGCTACCTAATGGAATTTCAATAGTAATAGGCTTATTATCAACTTGAGCTGATTTAATACGCTCAATCACTTGCATAGGATAACTATCTGCTACAAAGGCGCCTATTTGCAACTCTATTAAATCACTATTGGGAGAGCTCGCGATAGAGAATGGGCGTTTATCTTCTTCGCTCATTATAAAATTTAAATATTGGCCTGCGATAAAATCTACTTTATCACTCGGCTTTAATAACACTTTAAAAACATGAGGCGTTAGTGATGTTAACGACACTATTTGACAATTTATTGTCTTCATTTATTAATTAACCTTTCTTTTAATATCTTTTAATTACTTTCTTTAGGGAAGATATCAAGATCATCCCAAATATCATCAACTTGCTGCTTAATAGTTTCATCCATTACTATGGGCTCACCCCATTCTCTGTCAGTTTCACCTGGCCATTTATTGGTAGCATCTAAACCCATTTTAGAGCCTAAACCTGAAACAGGCGAGGCAAAGTCTAGATAATCTATTGGGGTATTTTCAATTAAGACTGTATCTCGACTTGGATCCATACGTGTGGTCATCGCCCAAATAACATCTTCCCAATTTCTAGCGTCAATATCATCATCACACACAATAACAAACTTAGTATACATAAACTGACGTAAGAAAGACCAAACTCCCATCATCACACGCTTTGCGTGGCCTGCATACTGCTTTTTAATTGTGACAACAGCTAGGCGATATGAGCACCCTTCTGGCGGTAAATAAAAATCTTGAATTTCAGGAAATTGTTTTTGCAAAATAGGTACGAATACTTCATTTAATGCAACACCTAAAACTGCTGGTTCATCAAGCGGTCTACCTGTGTATGTGCTGTGATAAATAGGCTCTTTACGATGCGTTATATGAGTTACAGTGAATACTGGAAAGTCATCCACTTCATTATAATAACCGGTATGA
>JADGDH010000273.1 GCA_016745015.1 Colwellia sp. | reverse complement strand
AAAACGGTAGGACTGAGTAAAATAACAACATTTTTGGTTCTAGGAATAGGCAAACCTCGGTGAGAAATAGAATCACCGAATCCGGCCTGCCTATAACCAGTAGGTCAACCGGACAAATAGCTACTCACGCATTTTGCAAAAAAACGCAAAATACGCGCCTAGCAATTTTCCGGTTACCAAAGCGTTAGCAACTGTAAAATACATGTAGCCAAATATTAATTATAAAGGGGTAAAAAATGGAATGTACATCAACCATATCATTCGACACTAAGTGTATAAACAAGTCTGCTATTTTTGAGCTTGCTTTTAGTGTATTTCGGGGGGGGAGCCCATCATCATGGACGGATACCGAACAACGAAAAGAAAAGTTCAATCAAGCTCTTAAGGAGTTAGATACTCCTTTGGACGTTAGTAAATTCATCAAGTACCTCGATGCAATAGACACAGGGGTAACAGATATTAAAAAAAATGGTTCTATTGTATCGATAGAGATTTTTCCATGGGATTTTCCTGAAGAACTTTGTGAATATCTTTTTCCTATCCTTGATAAGAGTGGTTTTGAAGGTATTTCATGTGATTCTGACAGTGAATATGGAACACAGATGCTCACATACAAAAATGGTGGAATCGTGAAAGAAGAAGACATATTTGATATGTGAGTCCAAGTATAATGCTAACAAGTGCCTGCATAGGACAAAGTACCTACTAATTGCCATCTTGGTATTTACCGGCATTGTTTTATGGGCTAATTATGTGGTTGAAGCAGATGAAAGCCAATGCGCAACGGTTTGCCAAGAAAAGGGGCAATCTTATATATACGACTCCCCAAAATTTGAAGGCCGTACTAGTTTGGCTATGAGCTCACAGTTAAGCAAACCTAGTAAATGTTTTTGTGTAAACTACTAATGAATCAAGATTATAAATTTAACCAGAACATCAAAGATCGCCAGACAAGCTGGCTGGACCTACACTGCTGCGCAGCTCCGGCCCTTTATGTAAGCGTTAGCTCTTTGTCAGTGCAATAAATATGTCATCAAATCATTATACAGTTTTCTTTCAAGCTCCTTCTGAAAGCCTATCATCGGTAAACATACCTACAGGCATTATCTACCTTCCTGTGTTGTTAGTGTTTATGGCAATTATCTTTTTTTCAATTAACAATAAACCGTTGGTTGTGCATTTTATAAAAACACAACAGAAATTAGCACTAGGAGTTTTGCTAGGGTTTTTCTTCTTGTTTATACTTTCTTGTAGTTTTCGATCTGACATGGAGGAAAAGAAATATATTTCAAATGAAATCAAAGCTAATAATGTAGAGCATACTGAAGGTGTAGTTCGTTTTATTTCTAACAACGAATTTTTTATAGGGAAAACTAAAATATTTGAAGTTGAGAGTACTAAAGAAAAAATCACTAGGCGTTGTTATAAACTTAAAGTCATGAGAAATTTGCATTTAAATATTGCTGATGGTCACTATGTGAAAGCGGAGCATGTCGGCAACTGCATTATTAAATTAAGTGTGAGAAATTGGTAATATGTTGTGCTATATAAGTATGCCTAAAAAATACAAGCTAACCATAAGCTCAAACGGACAAAATATGCTGTCATCTTTTTTGCAAAAAAACGCAAAAAAACTGTCATCAAATTTAGCCGTTTAGCAAAGCGTTATTGGCTATACATATTTTTAGCTGTTAGAGTATTTTGTTTCAGTTTTGTGCAAAGGTTTACGCGGGTTAATACAATTAACATAGTCATTTAAGGTTTAACTTTCTTCGCCCTCTCCTGTGCAAAAGTTAAATGATGAACATAGTAAAAACTGTATCGCTTAGCTTGTGGGGCTGCCCTCACAAACAGCGATAGATTATATTAAAATTTAGTGCTCA
>JADGDH010000272.1 GCA_016745015.1 Colwellia sp. | reverse complement strand
TGTATCGTATTGCGTTTCTGCAACACTTTGATCATCTACCGCAGCTGCATGAGCTTCATTTGCGGCACTAATTGCTTGATTTAGTTCTTGTTTAAGTTCGCTAATGATTAACGTAACTAACCATCACATTAGGTTATATAGCATTGGCTTTTCAAGTTTTTGTTAGCTTTATCGTTTGCGATAAAGCTTTGGACTATCTTAAAACTCGGCCGCTTGCGGCCGAGAATTTTATTACCAAATTGTGCTTTCGTTTTACGTATTAAAGAACATCACGGCTTATATGGACTCTATACTAGTGTAACGGACCAAAAGAGCTTTCACAGGGAGATCTTAGAAAAACTGATTTTTGAATCGTATTGGAAAGCCCTTCGTCATCAGTTACTTTTAAGTAAATTGTTTTAGTTTGCCCATTGGGGTTGCCATTATAAAGCACAAGTGAGTTGTTTGTAGTTGATTGGGTTACACCATTGACTTTCCATAAATAACTAGAAATACTTCCGTCAGGATCAGTCGATGTAGAAAATATCGTAACCCTATTCGTACCGCCAGGCCAATCTGGTTCTTGTGTATCAGTGAAGTTAGCAGTTGGGCGGTAATTACAAATCTCTTCATATACCTCATTCACGGTACCACAACCCTGATAAAAATAGTCATTGCCACTGGATGTGATAATCATCAACTCAGGAATGCGAGAAGGTTGGTCATAATAATTTTTATAAATATACCCTCCCCCTCCACTATAATATCCACACATCAACAAATCAACAAATCAACAAATCATACTTAGTTTCCGTATAACATACTTCCTCCGCAAAGGCTCCGCATGTTAATAGAGTTAACAAGACTGATATTAACTTGAATTTATTTATGAGGTTTTTTTTATTAATTTTGAATACAATTTTCATGATTTTATACTTCCTTATATTTTATAGCTATAATACATATCCCTACCAAACCTAAACCATCAAAACAATAAAGTAAAGTAGATGTGATTATTTTGAGTTCAACCACATTCTAAAATAGCCTTTTAGTTTCTATGACTCTGTTCACAACTAATAATGTGTGTTAGCCTTTAATCGAAAAATTTTATATTATTCAAATAAGGAAGATAAATTATGTGGGAAAGGATTAAAATAATCTCATCACTGTGCTTGTTTGTAATACTGCCTATAAAAGCCGAAAATCATACTGGGTTCTATATAGGGGGAGGAGCAGGACAAGCAACTTATGACATATCTGAACGCTATTTTGGCTCTGAAGGAGTTGATGATTCAGATAAAGCATTTAAGCTTATTGCTGGTTATCAGTTTAATGACTATTTATCTTTAGAAGGTGGATATGTGGATTTGGGCAAGTTGAGCTATTTCTCTGACGTAACTTTGACTAACCCAGAAGGTGAAAGTTTTGATATACACATGGACGGTATAGTTGAAATTAACGGCTTAATTATTAATATTGTTGGTTCTTATCCTATAGCCGAACAATTTTCAATTTATACTAAAGTGGGTATGTTTAGTTGGGAACGTGAAGCAGTTCACAATTCAAGTTCTACACATTTTGAAGAACGGCCAACTTATTATTCGGTTGATAGATCTGGTGATGGTTCAGATGTTTTTTATGGGCTTGGTTTATCTTATAATTGGAATAGCTTTTATTTCCGAGTCGAATATGAAAAATTTAAAAGTGATGATGATGATATTGGCACATTTAGTTTAGGTGCTGTTTATCATTTTTAAAAATCTCTGCTCAAAATAAAATTGAACTAAATGTCGTTGATGCAAGGGCGCAGATGCTGAGTGATCCCCACAAATATTAGCAATATGCTTGAGGCTCAATGATCAATTGTTTTAGAGTACTCAAAGCCTCAAGCCAATGCTTTTTTAATAACCGT
>JADGDH010000014.1 GCA_016745015.1 Colwellia sp. | reverse complement strand
ACCGTCAACACTTGGAAGAATTAATCCTTCTGGTTCTGGTGGAAGCTCCATTTTGTTGAGCATAAATTGTAATAACGAGCCATATTCAGCAGCATCACCAATTAATACAGCACCAAGCAAATACTTGTCGTCATCACTAACAACTATTTTTTTGTAAACTTCTTCACGATCATTTACATAGGTGTAGCTACGTGAGTTTGGTGTGGTACCGTGAGCATCACCAATAGAGGCAACGTCAACGCCCATGAGTTTTAATTTAGTACTCATGTCTGCACCAGCAAACTCACTTGTGCCTGTACCTGTTAAGTGGTCAACGGCTGCATGTGCCATGGCATTACCTGGAGCAATTAAACCAAATATTTTATTATCCCAAAGGGCAACTTCGCCTATAGCATAAATATCTTCGTCAGAGGTTAATGCATTATTATTAATAACTACACCACCACGTTCGCCCATAGCTAAATCAGCTTGACGCGCTAGTTCATCACGTGGTCGAATACCCGCAGAAAAAACAATCATGTCTGTTTCTAATTCACTGCCGTCAGCAAAGCTCATTTTATGGACAGTATCATCACCGTCACCAATATTTTGGGTGTTTTTTTGGGTATGAACACTAACACCTAAATCACCAATTTTTTTACTTAACATAGCGCCGCCGCCATCATCTACCTGTACGGCCATTAAACGAGGAGCGAATTCAACTACGTGAGTTTTTAGACCTAAATCCATTACAGCTTTTGCTGCCTCTAGCCCAAGAAGACCACCACCTATTACAGCGCCTACTTTGGCTGTTTTTGCTGCTGCTGTTATTTTTTCTAAATCTTCAATGGTGCGATAAACAAAAATATTATCACGTTCGTGACCTGGAACAGGAGGAACGAAAGGAAATGAGCCTGTAGCAAGGATAATTTTATCGTAACTTACCTTAAGGCCAGCTTCAGAGTATACAACTTTATTATCACGATCAATTTTGGTCGCTTTATCGCCAGTGTGAAGTGTAAAGTTATTTTTAGGATAAAAATCATCATGAACCATGTTGATATCATCAACAGATTGTTTTTTAAACCAAGCAGTTAAATGAACTCTATCGTAGGCAGGAATAGGCTCTTCACCAAAAACAGTGACTTGGTATTTATCACTTTGACCACTTTCAACTAAGTACTCTAAAAAATTATGGCCAACAGGACCATTGCCGATTACTACTAAATTAATTTTTTGACTCATGTTTACTTACCACTCTCATGTGCAATATTGATAGTGCTACCGCAAGTTATGTACCAATCTAAAACCCACATATTATATTGTTTAACTAATTGATAAAAAAGAAATTACAAATGAATGTTATTTAAAAACACTTTAACTATGCTTGTTTACAGGGCGATAAAATATGTTTTGCACAGTGAAGGTGCATTTTTTATGGGGTTTTATGTAGTTAATCTTATATTGAAATAGTATCTTTATTGAATTAGCAAAAGGTGGTTGTAAAATTATGATAAATAGCAGGATGGTATAAACATTTAATTCGAACAAAATTTAAACATGAAAGATCAACAGATATTAGGGTAGTCAAACAAAAACCAATCGATGTGATTGGTTTTTGTTTGATGGAATAACCTTAATTCAATTGTTACTAGATTACTTCCCTTTAGGGTTATATATCCAAAGAGCATTGTTAACATGCTTACTAGTATCTTCACCAATCATGACACGGCCATCATCCATAACGGCTAGGTTATCAGGATTTGATATTGCATTAACATCACATTTATTACCATCAGCATCACCAGATGAATTATAAGCTCCACCAACAATTACTGGCTCCATACGAGTAACATTATAATCTGAATGTAAACCAAAACGATAAACTGCACCACATTTAGCAGATGAATCAAGTTGAATATCACCTTCAGTGTCAACCATACCTTTACCTACTTCAGACATAGCAACATACATAAAGGGAACAGAGCCACTTGCAGCACCATCGTAATTAATTACCACACCTTCCATTTTACGAAACTCTGTTGTTGCTCCTTTTGCTTTTGCAGCTCGTAATGTTTCTAAGAAAGCATAACGATCATCGCCAGTACCATTATTAGCCCAATTATCTATTTCAGGTTGTGTTATATAGCTTGTAGCCCCTTCAACAAAGTCAGATTCTGAAATTCCGTTATATGCATTTATCCAAGTTTTAATTTCAGTATTGTTACTTGTGCCTAATTTAATCCACTCAATATCAAAACCAGTTTTTGCAGGGTCGCTGCTAGCATCTTGAGTAAGTTTTGCTGCATATAAAGTACCAGAGCTTAAATCACCAGCAGTTGTGGCAACAAATTTGTAAAATGCTTTATTGGAACCATCATCTGTGGTGTAAACAGTTTTCCAATCAGGCATTACTACAGAGTTTTCGTGAGCAACACGACCCAATGTAAAATGTTTAACAGGTGTAGGGCTTGAAGATGTAGGATTCATTATTTCAACAATATAGCCATAATCATAAGGATTAGGTAATGTTGAAGATTGCAAGTAGGTTTGCAGGTTTTTAACGTCAGTATAACTAGGATAGCCATCCAAATAAGCCGTATTATTCCACTGCGCAGTATTTTCAGCTTCGTAATTTTCTTCAGATGTTAAAGGAGTATTCCAAGGAGATAGTGTGCCAAAACAATTAATCAAGGTGCCTAAAACATAAGAAAAATCAACATTAATTATATCGCCGGTTAGCCAGCTGCCATTATCTTCTTTTGATAATTCAATACGAGTCATTGCACCTGGTCGGTCTTCCCATGCAGTAAATAAATAGCCATTATTGCCATTAGCGGAAGTAGGAACAAAAGCATTAAAATCAGGATCTTGAGATTGCTTTATTTTTGTTGAACCATCTGAAGTCGTAATAGAACCTAAACCATGAGGTAATTGGTTATTAAATGTATCACCAGCTTTACCAAGTACTTGATATTGGCCGGAAACTAAACGTACTGATAGCTTCTCTTCATCTGATACAGGTACTGATAAATTGCTCGTCATTGGATCTAACTGGCTCCAATCCATACCGGTAACAACACCAACTTGTGCTGCGGTATCATTACCAGATAAATCTGAAGGATGTTGGACATTAAAAAATAGTTCGTCATTATCAGATAAGAACATACCTGTAATTTCAGCACCGACAGGTACTGTTGCTAACCGTGTTAGTTTTGCAGGGGTTGTTAAATCCTGACCATTAGTGCCATTAGTACCATCTATTCCATTGGCTCCAACTTTACCATCATCACCATCACATCCCGATAAAATTGACGTACTTAGAATTATTGACACCAATACGGCTATTTTAGCTTTTTTAACTTTTAGCATTTTTATTCCCTAATATTATATTTCAAGACGCTAGTAATTTAATAAGAAGATATGACAATTAGGAGATCGATTTTTGACTTATATATGAATTATTTGTGAAGGAATTGTTATTCAAATAACTGTCATAAACTATTTGTATACTGGGAAAGTTAAAAATCAGCTAACGAACAGGATTGTTATGAAGAATTATGTGTTATTTATGAGTGCATCTTTGATGATTGCTTTTACTGTATTTTCAGGTGAAGTATACAGTGAACATGGCAAGGTATCATTAATACCACATGTTGATGAAAGCAATAGAGTCATTCCTACAGAAAATGGAAGTATTAATGAGGAGGCACCAATTCCACCGCAATGCTACACAAAAACAGAAGGGAAAAACAACCCTTGTTATACCTGCCACCAAACTTATCCAAAACTTAATTCAAATGAATATCGCACAAATTTGCGAAATGATGGTGCTAATCAAGGCATATATAATTTTTCTGATGAAGGTGAAATTAATAGTTGGAAAAATTTATTTGTAGATCGCCGAACATGGATAAAAAAAATAAGCAATGAACAAATTGCTAAATATGTTGATCAAGATAACTATAGTACTTTGGTTCAAAGTTTAGAGAAAAGAGAGTGGGCTGGATTTATTCCAGATCTGAAAAACTACCACTTAGCCAAAGAGGCTTTTGATGATAAGGGTATTGCAAAAGATGGTAGTGGTTGGGTCGCCTTTAATTACAAGCCTTTTCCTGGGACTTTTTGGCCAACAAATGGAGCAACTGATGACGTGCTTATTCGTTTACCTGCAGAATTTAGACAACAAGATGGACTGTATAACGAAAGTATATATTTAATTAACTTGTCATTGGTTGAAATGGGGATAAAAGAACTAACTGAAATGGATAGTTTTATAGTAAATGAGTTTGAGATAGACACAGATATTAACGAAGATGGGAATAAATCAAACAAAGTTGAGGTATTGAAAAAAAGAGATTTCTTTGTGGGAGATGCAAATAATATTAGAGTTCCTCGTCTGCAATACCCCGCAAAAACTGAGATAATGCATTCTGTTCGCTATATAGGTGTTGACAACAATGGTGAAATATACACGCCAAAGCGAATGAAAGAATTACGTTATATGACAAAAACAAAGGTATTATCTGATGGTGATATAGATACAGCATACCGAAGAGAGAGAAAAGAAAAATTAGATGAGCAATTACCTCATTACACTGAAGTGAAAGATCGCGGTTTTAATAATAAATTTGGTTGGTTAATTCAAGGTTATATCGAAGATTATAGTGGCGAACTACGACCTCAATCATATGAAGAAACTTCATTTTGTATGGGATGTCACTCTGCAATAGGTACAACAATTGATCATACTTTTGCCTTTCCTCGCAAAATTACTGGGAAAGCTGGTTGGGGTTATATTGATTTAAAAGGTATGGTGGATGCCCCTTCACGTGGCCAGAAACAAGGTGAAATTTTACAGTATTTACAAGCAAATGGCGGGGGTAATGAATTTCGAGAAAATATGGAAATGTTCAAAAAATGGTACAAACCAGATGGCTCTGTTGATAAAGAAAAAGTAAGAAATGCTGATGTTTATCAACTAATAACGCCATCAAAACAGCGTGCTTATGATCTTAATAAAGCATATAGTCAAATTGTTAGAACACAAAGTTTTATCCATGGACGTGAAGTGAATATATCACCTGCTATTAATGTGCATAAAAAAATAGATGAATCAGTAGCACCGCTTAAGGTTGAACACAGGTTAGATGGTTGGGATATCCGTTTAGATTGGACGAAAAAAATAAGGTAGTACAACAGAGCAAATAAATCTTTGTATAATTTACTTATTGAAAGTTATAATATTATAAATATCTCTTTTATGGAAAAATTATGGGTCTTTCTGTTGTTATTCTTGCTGCGGGTAAAGGTACCCGTATGCGTTCTTCTTTACCTAAAGTGCTTCATGTTGTGGCTGATAAACCTATGGTTTCTCATGTTATCGATAGTGCTCGCCACTTAGGGGCAACAAATATTTATGTTGTTTATGGTTTTGGTGGTGAAGTACTTAAAGCTACTCTAACAGGGGGAAGTTTAGGTGAAGACTTAACTTTTGTTGAACAAACTGAACAATTAGGTACAGGTCATGCGGTAGATCAAGCCTCTCCTTTTCTAAAAGATGATGAAAATGTATTAGTACTTTATGGTGATGTACCGTTAACTAAAGTATCAACATTAGAAAATTTACTTCAGGTTAAACCTGAAAAGGGCATGGCATTATTAACGGTTAATTTAGCTAATCCAGCGGGCTATGGTCGTATTGTTCGTACTGATGGAAAAGTTGTTGGCATAGTGGAACAAAAAGATGCTAACCCTGAGCAACTTACTATTAATGAAGCCAATACAGGTATTCTATTAGCCAATGGTGGAGACTTAAAACGCTGGCTAAGCGGTCTTTCTAATGAGAATGCGCAAGGTGAATACTATCTAACTGATATAATAGCTGCTGCTCACAATGAAGGTAAATTAATAGCCACAGCTCATCCAGAAACAGAAATTGAAGTAGAGGGAGCGAATAACCGTGTGCAACTAGCATCACTAGAGCGTGCTTATCAAGCCAGATTAGCTGAAGATTTAATGATTGCAGGTGCAAGCTTACGTGATCCTAATCGTATTGATATACGAGGAGATTTAATTGTTGGCAGCGAAGTAAGTATTGATATTAATTGCCTTTTTGAAGGAACAGTTGAACTCGCAAATGGCGTTAAAATTGGTGCTAATTGTATTCTTAAAAATTGTTCAATCTCTGAAAATGCTGAAATAAAGCCTAATAGTATTATTGAAGATGCTTTAATTGGTGAAAACTGTTCGGTTGGTCCTTTTGCGCGTATTCGCCCTGGCACTGTAATGAATAAAGACTCTCATGTAGGTAACTTTGTTGAAATGAAAAAGAGTACTTTAGGTGAAGGAAGTAAAGCAGGGCATTTAACTTACCTTGGAGATACCCTTGTTGGTCAAAATGTCAATATAGGTGCAGGTACTATTACCTGTAATTATGATGGTGTTAATAAGTCACAAACTATTATTGATGATAATGCTTTTATTGGCTCAAATAGCTCATTAGTTGCTCCTATATTTATTGGTAGTACAGCAACTGTAGGAGCAGGCTCCGTTATTGCGAAAGATGTAGAAAATGGCGAATTAGCTGTAGCACGTGGTAAACAACGTAATATTAAAAATTGGCCAAGACCAAGTAAAAAGTAAATATTGATTGATGGTTAGAATGAACTTGAGTTAACTTGGATGAGTATAGGCGCCATTGAGCGCCTTTTTATGTTCAGGATAAAGGGTTGCTGCGGTGTTAAAGGTGGTAAAGAGCGTGTATTTTTGAGAGTATAAATTGCAATACCTTTCGAAATGAAACATAATACAGTCAAAATGAAAGTCAACCGAAAATTACTTAGAATTCCATGTCTAAAAGAAATACTCAACAACGTCGTCATAGTATTATTGCAGAACTTAATATCAGCGGTGAGGTTAGCGTTGATAGCTTAGCTAAACAGTTTGATATTTCAGAAGTTTCAATCAGAAAAGATCTTGCCTCACTAGAAAACAGTGGTTTGTTATTAAGACGTTATGGTGGGGCTATAGCGCTGCCTAGTGAAATAACAGAGCCTAAAAGTGAAAAACTTTCTAAGCAAAAGAAAATTATTGCAAAACATGCGGCCACACTAGTGAGAGATCATAATCGTATTATTATTGATAGTGGGCAAACAACCTCTGCTCTTGTATGTGAATTAGAAAGTAAAAAAGGTTTAGTTGTGATGACTAATGCTTTGAGCATCGCCAATGAAATTCATGCTTTAGAAAATGAACCAACATTATTGATGACAGGTGGTACTTGGGATGCAAATTCAGAAGCTTTTCAAGGGAAGGTAGCAGAGCAAGTACTTCGTTCGTACGACTTTGATCAATTATTTATTGGTGCAGATGGCATTGATATTGGCCGAGGTACAACGACTTTTAATGAACTAACTGGCTTAAGCCGTGTCATGGCTGAGGTTGCACGCGAAGTAATTGTAATGATTGAGTCAGAAAAAATAGCTAAAAAAATACCTAACCTTGAATTAGGTTGGCAACAAATACATACTCTCATTACTGATGATGATTTATCTGAGTCAGTAAGATCGCAGCTAGTAGCTCAAGGCGTAAATTTAATATGCGCCAAAGCTGCTAATTAAAATAAAGGAAATTAACTATGTGTGGCATAGTCGGTGCAGTAGCACAACGTGACGTAGCAGAGATTTTAGTCGAAGGACTAAAGCGTTTAGAATACCGAGGTTATGATTCAGCAGGTATTGCTACTATCGATCAGCAAAACCAACTATCTAGCGTTAAACGTTTAGGAAAAGTACAAGAACTTGCTGATGCATTGAAAGAAACTCCGCTGACAGGGGGGGCAGGTATAGCTCATACTCGTTGGGCAACACATGGTGCTCCAAGCGAAGTGAATGCTCACCCTCACATATCAAACAATACTATTGCAGTAGTTCATAACGGCATTATTGAAAACCATGAAGAATTACGTATCCGTCTACAAGATTTGGGTTACGAATTTATTTCGCAAACAGACACTGAAGTAATTACTCATTTAGTTCACCATGAACTAAAAACTAGTGATTCATTATTATCTGCGGTTCAAAAAACAGTAAAACAACTTGAAGGCGCTTATGGCACAGTGGTAATGGACAGCACCGATAAAGATCGCATTATTGTGGCCCGCTCTGGTAGTCCATTAGTTATTGGTTATGGTTTAGGTGAAAACTTTATTGCCTCAGACATGATGGCACTATTGCCTGTTACTCGTCGCTTTTCATTTTTAGAAGAAGGTGATGTTGCCGAAGTCACTCGCTTTGAAGTAAACATTGTCAATATAGATGGTAATGCGGTTGAGCGTGATATTAAAGAAACGGAAGCAACCAATGATGCTAGTGATAAAGGTGAATACCGCCACTACATGCTAAAAGAAACCTATGAGCAACCAACAGCTATCCGTAATGCCTTAGAAGGGCGTTTAGTTGGTGGTATTTTAGATGTAAATACTTTTGGTGAAGGTGCTGATGATATATTCAAAAAAATTGAGCATGTACAAATTATTGCCTGCGGTACTAGTTATCATTCAGGTATGGTGGCACGTTATTGGCTAGAAGAATTGGCGGGGGTTTCTTGTAATATAGAAATAGCCAGTGAATTTAGATACCGTAAATCGTTTGTACCTAAAAATTCACTTATTGTTACTATTTCACAATCAGGTGAAACAGCTGATACGTTAGCTGCCTTACGTTTAGCAAAAGATATTGGTTATGAGTCAAGCTTAGTCATTTGTAATGTTGCTGGCTCGTCATTAGTTCGTGAATCTGACTTGGCCTTTATGACCATGGCAGGTGCTGAAATAGGCGTAGCATCAACTAAAGCATTTACTACTCAATTAGTAGGTTTGATGATGATGACCTTAGCTATAGGTCAACATCATGGCATGCCAAGTGATAAGCAAGCTGAAATAGCTCAATCTTTAATGACTTTGCCAGCTAAACTTGATGAAGTGCTTGCCTTAGCACCATCTATTGAAGCACTTGCCGAAGACTTTGCTGATAAACACCATGCACTATTTCTTGGTCGTGGTGATCAATACCCTATTGCAATGGAAGGCGCGCTTAAACTTAAAGAGATTTCTTACATTCACGCAGAAGCCTACGCCGCAGGCGAATTAAAACATGGCCCATTAGCGCTTATTGATGCTGAAATGCCAGTAATTGTGGTTGCACCGCAAAATGATTTAATTGAAAAGCTTAAATCTAATGTTGAAGAGGTGCGTGCCCGTGGTGGTTTAATGTATGTGTTTGCTGACAGTAAGGCAAACTTTACTAGCGATGATACTATGAAGGTGATTGACATACCTGTTTGTGATGATCTTATTGCTCCTGTTGTTTATACCATACCTTTACAGCTACTTTCATACTACGTTGCAATAATTAAAGGAACGGATGTTGATCAACCGCGTAACCTGGCTAAATCAGTAACGGTTGAATAGAGAGACACTAGGCATTAACAGAAACACCTTTACTTATTTTTTAGCCTAACTCCTTGTTGGGCTTTTTTTTCGTGTCGATATTGTTTTTTGGTTATGCTGACGCTGTAAAAACAGAAAAAAACAAGGCATTTTATGAATTTTCCCGATTTACCCAATAACCATGCTGTAGTTGTTTTAATGATTACAGTATTTGCCCTCTATTTATTTCGCCGTGACGATGTTCCATTAGAAACCTCATCGTTAATAGTTATTGCTACATTATGCTTGATGTTTGTGCTGTTTCCATTTTCTGTGAATGGTGTACATTTTGAACCCAGCTCGCTATTTTTTGGCTTTGGTCATGAAGCCTTAATTACAGTTTGTTCATTAATGATTATAGGCCAAGGTATTGTTCGAACGGGAGCGCTTGAGCCTATAGGTCGTTACTTAGCTAAATTATGGAAAATAAGCCCATCTTTATCTTTATTATTAACGCTAATTTTAGGAGCTGTACTCAGTGCATTTGTTAATAATACTCCTATTGTTGTATTACTCTTGCCTATATTAATCAGTGTATCGTTACGAAATAATACTGATTCATCACCTATGTTGTTACCAATGGGACTAGCAACCTTGGTTGGCGGCATGGCTACAACAATAGGCACATCAACAAACCTTTTAGTGGTAAGTATTTCAAAAAATATGGGGGTAGTTGAGTTTGGTTTATTTGATTTTGTAAAACCAGCATTGATAGCAGGCGTTGTAGCAATAATATACCTTTGGTTAATAGCCCCTAAGCTGTTGCCTAAACGAGCGGTGTTGATGACAGATACTTCGCCACGCTTGTTTAGTGCTTACCTTACGATTAATGAAGAAAGTGAAGTTCATGGTCAAACAATAGCCCAAGCGATTGCTTTGACAGACGGACAAATGAAAATAGAAGAGGTTCAGCGTAGTCCTGAATATAGAAGTGTGATGCTTTTACCTGATACTGAGTTAATGGTGGGTGATAGACTAAAAGTGCATGACTACCCTGATCGTCTTAAAGAATATGAAAACCTGTTAGGGGCTACTCTTTTTTCAGGTAAAACGACAGCTGATGATGAAGAGGAAATTGAAGAAGAAACGCAAACTTTAGCCGAAATTGTAATTATAGAGGGATCGGGTATTGTGGGTAAAACTTTGTATCAAGCTAACTTTATTAATAAGTATGATATAGCTGTAATAGCGCTGCACCGAGCTGGTAAAGCAATGGAGATAGGAAGAAGTAGCATTGGAAAAGTCACGTTATGTATAGGGGATATATTACTGGTTCAAGGAGAAATCAAACAACTCAAATTACTAAAAACCAAGCCAGGTTTACTGGTAATTGATGGCGCTGAAGCGTTACCGCAAACCAGTAAAGCACCTGTTGCCTTAGGCACTTTATTAGCCGTAGTACTTTCATCAGCAGTAGGTATTGTACCGATTGAAATAAGTGCGTTATGTGGCGTATTGCTGCTACTTTTAACTAAATGTTTAAGCTGGGAAGACGTTTCCTCTGCATTAAGCACTCAAGTGATTTTAATTGTTGTTGCCTCTTTAGCCTTGGGTGATGCTCTTATGAAAACAGGAGGCGCTGAATATATTGCTCAAGCATTTGTTGCCGCTTCTTATGATCTTCCACCCGGTGGCGTGATATCTGCCTTGATGTTACTGTTGGCCATACTGACAAATGTTGTTTCTAATAATGCTGCAGCTGTTATTGGTACGCCGATTGCTATTTCTGTTGCACGTCAACTCAATTTGCCACCAGAGCCTTTTATTTTAGCTGTTTTATTTGGGGCTAATCTAAGTTATGCGACCCCTATGGCATACAAGACTAATTTATTAGTAATGAATGCTGGAGGTTATAATTTTTCTGACTTTATGCGTGTTGGAATACCGTTAGTTCTTTTAATGTGGGTAACACTATCGTTTTTACTTAGCTGGTTTTATTTATAATTAATAAGTCTTTTGGCGTAATAATTATACGAGATTGCCTTTTTAGTTCAAAATCTAATCACGAAAGATCAACAGACCTTAGTATGGCAGCTAGAAAGAAAATGGCAGGGTTGAACGATGAATCTCGCTCAACCTTGTTGGGGTCTGGGATTAAAATGCGCTAGCCGTGTATCAAACCCAAAAGCTGATAAATTAGCACTTTTAGTTGGGTTTTACTTATCTGGTGACATATTATTCTTTTGAGCTTGTTTATTTTTAAACCAGGTATACGCTTTATATACAACTACAGCAAATAACGCCCAAAAGGTAACGTGATAAAAAGTATGTAAAGAGCCTTCTCCTAGGGCATGGTCTGTATGTGCTAAAGCTTGACCTGAGAGTAAGCTGAAGAAGCTGATAAATATTGTTAAAAATTTCATTTGAGATCCTTAGTTTATATAAATTTTAGTTTAGTTTGTTTTGTTCATGTAAATAATTTCTACGGAGTGCTGAAGTTATAGCTTTAACATACCTTCTGTTTCGATAAACTCTATTATTTCAGCTAAGCCTTGTTGCGTTTTCATATTCGAGAAAATAAATTTTCTATCGCCACGCATTTTCTTTGTATCTCTGTCCATAACATCAAGTGATGCACCTACTAAATCAGCTACATCAATTTTATTAATAATTAATAAATCTGACTTGGTGATACCTGGACCACCTTTACGTGGAATTTTATCACCTGCAGAGACATCTATCACATATATAGTTAAATCAGATAATTCAGGGCTAAAAGTGGCACTTAAGTTATCACCACCACTTTCAACTAAAACAAAATCTAAATCTGGGTGGCGTTCTTGTAATTCGTCAATAGCAGCTAAGTTCATAGAAGCATCTTCACGGATTGCTGTATGGGGACAGCCACCCGTTTCAACGCCCATAATTCTGTCAGCAGCTAAGGCATCGTTCTTTGTTAAAAATTCGGCATCTTCGCGAGTGTATATATCGTTTGTTACCACTGCCATGTTGTACCTGTCACGTAATGCTAAACATAACTCACGTAATAAAGCAGTTTTTCCTGAGCCAACAGGGCCGCCAACACCAATGCGTAAAACTTGTTTTTTCATTTGTTACTCTCTTAAATAATATTTTTATTTTTTTTAATATAAATGTGCCATTGATACTACGAGCGAAATAGTCGCGAATACTGTGTTTCGTGCCAAGCACTCGCCATGGCTAAGTGTGGTAGACTGGTACTAATATCTTCATCGGCAATGCTATTCGCTTTTTCAATAATATATTGAGTATTTTCAGTTAACTCAAATAATAAATTCTGAGCCTGTGTTTGACCCAGTGGGACTAACTTTGTTGCTGCAGCAACTTGGTTATCTATATAGGTCCAACAGTAACCACTTTGTGCTGAAATTAAATCAAGATTAAAAATATAAGCGCAGAGTGAAAAAGCGCTAACGAAGCTAATTTCTTTAAGTTCAATAATTGCTTGGTAATTGGTTATGTCTACAGACTCTAATTGCTTAATAAGACGAATTAACGCTTTTCCCATAGCTAAATCAGCTAACAGTAGCTCATTACTTTCTCTACAAGCTATTAAGTGGTTATTCCAGTATTCAAAAGCAGATAAATCATGCTTAGATAACGCGTAAATTAATCGCTTTAAAATCGCTAAATCTGTTTTTGCGATTGACTCTTCTAAATTGATTTTTATCCAACTTGCGGTAGTTTTTGGTGATGTTAACCACTTCATTTCAACGGCATACTCTAAGCCTTGAGAAAAAGAAAAGCCGCCAACAGGCAAGTTAGCACTACACAACTGCAGCAGCCTATTTAGCTTAATTGCATCTGGCTGTGGGTTAGCTTTTGCTTTCACCACAGATAAAACCGTTTTAGTGGGCATGTGAATGTCCGTGATTTCCTTTGCCATAAGCACCATTTTCTGGTTCAAAAACCGCAGGTGTATGATTAATGGTTAGGCCGTATTTTTCAGCGAGCTCTTCTAATACGTAATCAGGCTTAAAGCGCACCCATAATTCACCTATTTGTAGTGACGTATGGCGATTACCTAAGTGATAGCAAACCTTACAAAAAGTTAACCAGTCAATGGCAATTGCGGTAGCAACTGGCTCCGCTTGCCCTTTTATCTCAATAAATAAACCACATTCCGTTTTTAAGATTTCGCCCACTAGTAATGGATGACCACGTTCCATAAAAATACCAATATCTAAACCACTATCGGTTTTACTTTTAATACGGGACTTTTTACGAGTGTCTTGATCTAAGGTAATTGAGTCTGTAATTTCATTATGCGTGTGCTCGAAACGTTCGTATGCTTGTAACATTTAACTTCCTAAAATAAACTGTAAAGTTGAGTAAGTGGTAATGATGTTGCTGGCTCACACGTTAGCAGCTCACCATTTGCGCGCACTTCATAAGTTTGTGCATCAACTTCAATATTTGGTTGCCAATTATTGTGAATCATATCGTCTTTACCGATATTTCGGGTGTTTTTACATACACCGATTAAACGTGTCATACCTATTTTTTCAGGTACGCCTGCTTCAACCGAGGCTTGTGACATAAAAGTCATCGACGTTTGAGTGGCAGCACTTCCGTGCGCACCAAACATTGGTCTAAAATAAACTGGTTGCGGTGTTGGAATTGATGCATTAGCATCTCCCATAGGAGCTGCGGCAATAAAGCCAGACTTTAAGATTAAGGCTGGCTTAATACCAAAAAATGCTGGCTTCCATAAGACTAAATCTGCTAGTTTACCTACTTCTATTGATCCCACTTCATGGCTTACACCATGACTTATTGCTGGATTGATGGTGTATTTAGCAATATAGCGTTTTGCACGGAAGTTATCATTACGCTCTGAATCTGGCGCTAAAGGTCCACGTTGTAGTTTCATTTTATGGGCGGTTTGCCAAGTACGGGTGATCATTTCACCCACACGCCCCATAGCTTGAGAATCAGATGAGATCATACTGATAGCGCCTAAATCGTGCATGATATCTTCTGCGGCTATACTTTCTTTACGAATGCGTGAATCGGCAAAAGCAATATCTTCAGGAATAGAGGGGTTCAAATGATGACAAACCATGAGCATATCTAAATGTTCATCAATTGTATTTACCGTATAAGGCCTTGTTGGGTTGGTTGACGAAGGCAAAACATTCGGCTCACCACAAGCACGAATAATATCAGGTGAGTGGCCACCACCTGCGCCTTCTGTGTGGTAAGTATGAATAGTACGGCCTTTAAAAGCAGTTAAGGTATCTTCTACAAAGCCAGATTCATTCAAGGTATCAGTATGAATAGCAACTTGCACATCATAACGTTCGGCAACTGATAAGCAGTTATCGATAGCTGCTGGTGTTGTACCCCAATCTTCATGTAGTTTTAAACCACAAACTCCCGCTTTAATTTGCTCTTCAAGCGCAATAGGTAAACTTGTATTGCCTTTGCCTAAAAAGCCAAAGTTCATTGGAAAGTCATTGGTTGCTTGTAACATTTTATGAATGTTCCAAGGGCCAGGAGTACAGGTTGTCGCTTTAGTGCCTGTCGCAGGACCTGTACCACCACCAATCATGGTGGTAACACCCGACATTAAGGCTTCGTCAATTTGTTGCGGACAAATAAAGTGAATATGTGCGTCAATACCACCAGCGGTAAGAATTTGACCTTCACCAGCAATTACTTCAGTGCCAGGACCAATTTCAATGTCAACATTATCTTGTATATCTGGATTACCTGCTTTACCAATAATGGCAATACGGCCCTCTTTTACGCCAATATCGGCTTTAACAATGCCCCAATGATCAAAAATTAATGCATTGGTAATCACTAAATCAACTGTTTCCTTGCACGATGCTTGACTTTGTCCCATACCATCTCTAATGACTTTACCACCACCAAAGGTGACTTCTTCACCATATTCGGTAAAGTCTTTTTCTACCTCTATCCATAAATTGGTATCAGCAAGACGAACACGGTCGCCAACGGTTGGTCCAAACATATGTGCGTAGGAATGTTTATCAATAGTCGCCATGGTTAATCTTCTCCAGCTTGTTGGCTTTCTAAGTGACCTTGAACGTCACCACGAAAACCAAAGACGCGACGCTTTCCGCGATAGGTAATAAGTGTTACTTCGCGTTCTTGTCCTGGTTCAAAGCGGACAGCGGTACTTGAAGTAATATCTAAACGGTAGCCTTTCGTTTTTTCTCGGTCAAAAATAAGAGCGCTATTCACTTCATAAAAATGATAATGTGAGCCAACTTGAATAGGTCTGTCGCCAGAGTTAGCGACGGTAACTTGTATTTGCTCACATCCCACGTTGAGTTCGCGGTTGCCACTGTCGGTTTTTATTTCACCAGGGATCATAATTTGTTCTCTTATGTACTATTTTTATAGCTAACGCCATTAAATAATAGGGTTGTGAACGGTAACTAACTTAGTACCGTCAGGGAATGTTGCTTCAACTTGCACATCTGGAATTAATTCTGAAACGCCATCCATTACTTGATCACGGGTTAATAAAGTACGCCCGTAATCCATCATTTCTGCAACGGTTTTACCATCGCGTGCACCTTCAATGATTTCCATTGAAATGTAAGCCATGGCTTCAGGGTGATTCAATTTTAAGCCGCGATTTAAGCGTCGCTCTGCGAGTAATGCCGCAGTGAATATCAGTAGCTTGTCTTTTTCTCTTGGTAATAAGTCCATAATTTTCTCTACTGTTTTGTTAATGTTAAGTATTGGGTGAAATTTATAATTGGTTAATGAAATAGATTAATTATATTCAGTCTCATTTAGGTATGCCATACACGAGGAATTATAGCCTCTTTGTTAAGATATACAGGCCTCAAAATTTGCCACAGTTGAACAAACAAGGCTTTGCACTCTTCAGCATGTTGCCCTAAATAACGAATTACTAATAGCTGGCGTATTTGGCTGATACTTACTTTATGCTCCGCGCTTTGTTCAATCGTACAGTCACGTAATTGGGCAATCAGTGCTTTATTTTTAGTATCGTTAATTGTGTCGCTTGGTGCATACGCCATAAAGGTGGCAAAAACGTTCTGATCATTCAACCCCGCTTTGTGTTGGTGAATATTATTGTCTGGCTTAATGGTTATTCTGTCGTGATAAATTAACGTATCTTCACAATAAACACGGTTTAGTTGCGTATAACTACCCTGTTTAAATAATTGATTAGAACTCGGCAAACCTAAACAGGTAATATCCCAGCCCAAATAAACACTATCACTTTTAAGGGTAACATCAACGGTATTAAAACCATCTGCTCCCTCATAAACAATTGTTTCTAAGGGAAAATTTTCACATCTTGCTTGGTTAGCGATTAACAGCTCACAGTGCTGGACTTGTTTAGAGTCACCAATAGAAAGATCTTCTCGAGCACGATAAAAACGGTTTGCACCTGGCGTGGTAACAAGGCTATGTGCTTGTTCATTTACTTGAATGTGGATGCGAAGTTCATCGCCCGATACAATACCTGCTGGTGGGTGTAACAAATAGATATGGGCGCAATCACGACCTTCTGGATAAAATGCTTTTTGTACACTCAGAGGGCCATTACGCTTGGTACGGGTAAGCTGACTACCATTTTGCGTTAAACTGAATTCTAAAGACAAACTTGCTAACCATGCGTTTTTAGGCGCATTAGGCTGACTGAAGTGGATTGTTGTGGAAGCTGTTACAGTATTTTCTGTCATTATTATGTTAGGTGCTTTTTGATTTAATATTTAAATAATGTACTTGCATTCTATACGAGTTAAAAAGTAGAGTTGTATTAAAAATATAATCTTTAACAACATGTTTTAAAATATACTTATTTTAAGGAATTAAACCGCTAAATACTTGCTGACTAATTCATCGGTTAATTCAGGCATTGGACCCGTAGCAATAACGCTGCCTTTTTCCATTAAAACAAACTCTTCACCAACTGCACGAGCAAAGGGTAATTTTTGCTCAACCAATACAATAGTGATGCCGTGTTCTTTATTCAACTTCAATAATACATCACGTATTAATTGCACTATGTTGGGTTGAATGCCCTCGTTAGGTTCATCTAATATTAAAATATTAGGATTTAATACTAGTGCACGTGCGATGGCTAGTTGTTGTTGCTGGCCACCTGATAAGTCACCACCGCGGCGATATAACATTTCCTTTAACACCGGAAATAATTCATAAATATGCTCTGGTATGGTTTTACTTTTTTGGCGCTTACAGTTAAGGCTAATCTTTAAGTTTTCTTCAACAGTTAGTAGCGGAAAAATATGTCGTCCTTGCGGTACATACCCAACCCCTATTTCTGGGCGCGACTCTACCGAGTTTTTTTTCATGTCTTGGTCATTAATCACTAGGCGGCCTGAGCTGATAGGCAACATGCCCATAATCACTTGAAGTAATGTTGTTTTTCCTACACCATTACGGCCCATAATACAGGTGCGAGAGCCTTTTTTTATTTTAAGGTTTAAGTTCCATAAAATTTGTGTGCCGCCGTACTTTTGGTCGACAGAATTTAGTTCAATCATTATCCTTTCTCCCCTGCATCACCATCTTCACCTAAGTAAACTTTTATTACTTCTGGGTTTGATTGAATTTCTGACATAGTGCCTTCAGCTAATACTGAACCTTGGTGCAACACTGTTACTTGTTTTGCTATAGAGCGAACAAATGCCATATCGTGCTCAACTACAACAACAGAGTGTTTTCCAGCAAGCGATGTTAATAGTTCAGCGGTACGCTCAGTTTCTTGTCCGGTCATACCAGCAACTGGCTCATCAACTAATAATACACGGGGCTCTGCCGCGAGTAACATACCAATTTCTAACCATTGTTTTTGGCCATGAGATAAACGACCAGCGAGATAATAAGCTTCTTTTACTAAGCCTATTGTTTGTAATATTTCGCCAATACGATCTTTTTGTTCACCTGTTAGTTTATGAAAAAGAGAGGTCCAAATGCTCTTGTCGCCAGCTAAGCTCAACTCTATGTTTTCAAACACCGTTAATGCTTCAAATACTGTTGGTTTTTGAAATTTTCGACCAATGCCCGCCATAGCAATTTCAGACTCATCAAGCTGCAACAAATTAACTTGCTGGCCAAAATTCACGACACCTTTATCAGGGCGTATTTTTCCGGTGATAACATCCATTAAAGTTGTTTTACCTGCGCCATTAGCTCCAATTAAACAACGCAGTTCGCCATCATTTATATATAAGTTTAAGTCGTTTAGTGCTTTGAAGCCGTCAAAGCTTACACTGACATCTTCTACATATAAAATAACACCATGTCGTGTATCGGGTTTTATGTTTTCAGTAGCGGTTAATGGGCTACCTGTTTTATCTATGATCATTGTTTAGCCTCCGCTTTAGGTATTTTTTTTGACTTTTTCGTCTTGGAATATAGAAAGCTTATCAAAAAGGTTGGGTAATAAACCGGCAATTCCTTTTGGCAATAACAAGGTAACTAGAACGAACAAGCCACCTAAAGCGAATAACCATGCTTCTGGCATAATCGCGGTAAAACGCGTTTTTGCGTAACTCACCACAATGGCGCCGATAATTGCACCGTATAAAGTACAACGACCACCAATCGCGACCCAAATAACCATTTCAATCGAATTCAGTGGTGAGAATTCACCAGGGTTAATAATGCCGACTTGCGGTACATATAATGCGCCAGCAACACCTGCTAACATAGCTGATACGACAAATATCCATACTTTGTAATGCTCAGGTCTAAAACCAACAAAGCGTATTCGACTTTCAGCATCACGTGTTGCAGTAATGACACGGCCCATTTTAGAGTTAACAATGTAGTTACTTACCCAGTAACCAATAGCTAAGGCAATTGCTGTTATAACAAACAGAGCAAGCTTGGTGTTTGGATCTTGTAATGAAAAACCAGCAATCTCCTTAAAATCGGTTAAGCCATTGTTACCACCAAAGCCCATTTCATTTCTGAAGAACGCTAACATTAAAGCGTAAGTCATCGCCTGTGTCATAATAGACAAATAAACACCACTCACGCGAGACCTAAATGCCATTGAACCAAAAACGTAAGCCAATAAGCCAGGGCCTATAAATACCATGGCAATCATCCATACTATGCTACTTGAGCCAGCCCAAAACCACGGCAGTTCGGTCCAGCTTAAAAACACCATAAAGTCTGGTAAGTCAGGATTACCGTAAACACCTCGGTCGCCAATTTGACGCATTAAGTACATGCCCATGGCATAGCCACCTAAAGTGAAAAATGCGCCATGACCTAAGCTTAATATGCCACAATATCCCCAAACAAGATCAACTGCTAACGCCAATAAGGCGTAACATAAATATTTACCAAAGAGACTGACGGTATAATCACTTACGTGAAGTAATGAACCCTCGGAAAAAAATAAATTACATACAGTCACGTATAGTGTAGCAATAAACAAAGTACCTACAACAACATGTAAGTGGCTTAATGTTTTAAATAAGTTTTGTAATGAAAAGCTTTGCATTGGCGTGTCGCTATTAGAAATTTCTGTTGAATTAGTCATTAGTCTGCTGCTCGCCCTTTTTGAGGAAATAATCCTTTAGGTCGTTTTTGGATGAACAACACTAAACCTACTAGCACGATAATATTGGCTAACACTGAGCCTACCGCTGGCTCTAAGAACTTGTTGATAGAGCCTAATGACATCGCTGCAACTAAGGTTCCCCATAAGTTACCTACACCACCAAATACAACCACTAAGAATGAATCGATAATATAAGCTTGACCTAAGTTTGGTCCCACGTTAGTTAACTGACTTAACACCACACCTGCCACACCAGCAATACCAGAGCCTAAGCCAAAGGTAATAGCATCTACCCAGTCACTTTTGATACTTAACGCTCTCGCCATATCTCGGTTTTGTGATACCGCACGAACGTGTAAACCTAATGATGATTTTTTCAAAATAAGTAATAAGGTGAAGAACACCATCAATGAAAAGATAATGATATATAAACGGTTAAACGTTAAAGAGAATACTGGGTTAATTACCCATGAACCTGTCATCCATTCTGGCGCTTGAACCTGGCGGTTCAGCGGAGAGAAAACAGTACGTACCAGCTGTTGTAATATTAATGAGATACCAAAGGTGGCGAGTAGTGTTTCAAGAGGACGACCTTTTAAATAACGAATAACCCCACGTTCAATAATAACACCCACTAAACCAGACACTAAAAAGGCAGCAGGCACAGCCATTAACAATGAGTATTCAATTAAGTTAGGAAAAGCGAGTTGAATTACGTAGGTGGTATAAGCGCCTAACATCATCATTTCGCCATGAGCCATATTAATTACGCCCATTACACCAAAAGTAATAGTTAGGCCTATTGCTGCCAATAACAATACTGACCCTAAGCTCAAGCCAAAAAAAATGTTTTCAATCACTTCAAAAACACCTCGCTTGCTTTCAATGTTATTGATCACTTTGCTTAAATTTGCAGCTAACGCTTTTTGCTCATCAGTTTTACTTTCTGTTGGCAAGGCTTCTAACATGCTTACCATAGCGTTTTTTACAGAAGGCTCTAAAGTATCTTCAAGCTGAGTGATAGCGGCTATCTTCTCCGCATGCTTACCTTTTTTTAATTGATTAAGCAACAAGGTGATATTCATTAATTCACGGACATCTTTATCTTTTTCCTTCGATATTAACTCTTGCACTGCTGACAAACCTGAATCTGATGGGTTATCAAGCAATTGTTTTACTGCTTTAATTCGTATGTTTTTGTCTTCATCTGTTAAATCTATTTTGGCAATGTAACTACGGATACTGCCACGTAAGCGGTTATTTGTTTTCACCTTACGTAATTTTGACTTTTCAACAGGCACTAACATTTCACTGGTTAACACATCTGTCAGCACATAAAGAGAATTATCAGCCTTAACTGCATGAACAACCGTTTTATTTGCTTTAGTGTAAAAAAGCTCGCCGTTAAGCAGAAACTGTAAAACATCGTGTGTTTTTTCGTTATTTATATGTGCTATTTTTTCAACTAATGATGGCATTTTTTTGAGTTTGGTTTTTGGTAGTTGGTTTACCAATTGTGATAAGTCTGAGTCTGTATCAGTACGTTGAAATGCATCAAGATCTTGTGTGCTAGCAAGCACTTGCCAAGATAATATACAACTAAGTAATACAGAGAATATTTGCTTCATTGCATATTCCTTCTTAATTTTAAAAGTAGACAACGCTTAATCTTCGTTGAAAAAGCGTATTAAATTTGGCAAATGTTTGGGCATATAATCAAAGTACTCTTTATCGTTTTTTTGCTAAAAAGTGCTTTGATTATATGATTCATAAATTGTTTTTATTTTTTTGTTTTAAATGTGAATGATAAAAAACTCAGTTACCAATAAGATGGTAACTGAGTAAACACTTGGAAAAACTTAGAAGTTTTGACCAGAACACTTAGCTGTTTTTATGTCAAAATTGCCGCACTTTACGGGTGCTGTCCAATCAGAGATTAAGTTTTTAGAGCTTGGTAAAAAGTCAGACCATGCATCACCAATAACAGTATCAGGTGTTTCTGATACTACTTCAAATTGACCATCTTCTTGGATTTCACCAATAAGCACAGGCTTAGATAAGTGATGGTTAGCATTCATTACTGCTGTACCGCCAGTTAAGTTAGGAACAGCAACACCTATAAGTGCTTGTTCAACAGAATTTACGTCAGTAGTACCTGCTTTCTCAACAGCTTTTACCCACATTTTGAAACCAATATAAGTTGCTTCCATCGGGTCGTTAGTTACACGTTTGTCGTCACCAATGTATTTTTTCCAGTTAGCGATGAATGCTGCGTTTTCGTCAGACTCAACACTTTGGAAGTAATTCCAAGCAGCTAAATGACCAACCAATGGTTTAGTATCAAAACCTGAAAGCTCTTCTTCACCAACAGAGAATGCAACTACAGGAATATCCTCAGCTGAAATACCTTGATTGCCTAATTCTTTATAGAAAGGAATGTTTGCATCGCCATTGATGGTTGAAACAACCGCTGTTTTCTTACCAGTAGAACCAAATTTCTTAATTTTTGAAACAATACCTTGCCAATCAGAATGACCAAATGGTGTGTAGTTGATCATGATATCTTCTTTCTTAACACCTTTAGATATCAAATAGGCCTCTAAAATTTTATTGGTAGTGCGTGGGTAAACATAATCAGTACCGGCTAAAACCCAACGAGTCGCATCCATTTCTTCCATTAAATAATCAACAGCAGGTATAGCTTGTTGGTTTGGCGCAGCACCAGTGTAAAATACATTTTTAGAGGATTCTTCACCTTCATATTGTACAGGGTAGAATAATAAACCGTTTAACTCTTCAAGTACTGGTAATGCAGACTTACGAGAAACTGACGTCCAACAACCGAAGATAACATCGACTTTTTCTTTGGCTAATAATTCACGTGTTTTTTCTGCAAACAGTGGCCAGTTTGATGCAGGGTCAACTACAACGGGCTCTAACTTTTTACCTAATAAACCACCAGCTTTATTTTGATCTTCAATCATCATTAAAACGGTATCTTTTAATGTGGTTTCTGATATAGCCATAGTGCCTGAAAGTGAGTGTAAAACACCTACTTTAATTGTGTCTGCTGCCATAGTAACCTGGCTAACTAAGCTACTTGCAATGATTGAACTTGCTATAATGAGTTTTTTAAATTTCATCGGAATATCCTTTATTTTATGTTTTTATACATGGCGTTAAATTAAGCGATTGATTAAAAAGTGATTAAGGCTTCAACAGCGATTGAGTTAGCATCTGTGCCAGCTGTTCCTTCGTTATCATCCATGCGGTATTCAAACACCATTAATAAGTTGTCATTTACTACGTAGCTAGGTGAAATAGTGATACCACTTGACTCTTCGCTTGTAACATTTAATGTTTCAACTTCCCACGTGTTATAACGTAGTGTTAAGCCGAGCTTATCAGTGAAAGCATAGTTAACCATAGCCAAATAGCCAGAAGCTTCCGTGTCGTCACCTGCAGAGTTATCAGATATACTGTATTCAACACCCACGGTTAATGGACCTTTTGCGTAGCTTGCCCAAGTGTTAAGAATATCAATATCTTGACCCGTTGCTGTTTCATCCATTGAATAGAATGCTTTTAAAGTAATCTCTTCTGTTGGCATGAAAGCAAACATGGTTTCAATTGCAGGGGAGTCTGAATCGCTTGCTTGTGGATCAGCCAAAGCGTTTACTACTGATACTGCTACAGCGAATTTGTCGCTACTGTACATACCAGAAACACCTTGTTGGTAATAACCGTAAAAATATTTTGCATAACCTGTACCAGAGTACTGGTATAAACCTGTGGGCTCTTCAGCTTCGAAACCTGAGTAGCTTAAGAAACGACCAGCTTTAACACTGATATTATTTGAATAGGCATAGGTCATATAAGCTTGCTCAAGGTCAACGCCCTCATCATTATTTTGGTATTCAATATCAACATTTACGGATAATTTGTTACCAAAATCATAAGCAATATCTATTTCTGCTTGGTCAAGACCTGATGAGTGAGTTGACTCACCACCATCTACGTCAACTGAGTAATAAGACATATCAATGAAGCCACTTATACTTAATGGATCTTTTGTTTCTTCTGCTTGAGCTGATATTGCACCTAATGAAAGTAGCAATGTGGTCGCTACAGGTGTTAATTTAGTAAGTAATTTCATGTTTACATTCCAAAGTTTAAAAGTTAATGCGAATGTTGCGATTACCTTTAATTGGGTAACTCTACATCCAAGACTATTCTGAGCTAGGTTTATTATGTCGGTAATCATCAAGGGGTAACATTCGTAAAAGCGCGCAATTAACTACGTATAACTACGCATACTGTTTTTTTTATATTCATGTACAATAATGCGCGTGGTGGCGTGGTGTAGGATGTTCTTTGAGATGGTTTGGTTATAAATGCTTATTGATCACGGCGCTAGGAATGTAGCATAGTCGTTCTATGTGAAATTTAAGAAAGTTATCTTTGTATGCAATCTAATCAAAAAATATTATCGACTCGTCGAACTTATAATAAACTTGTTGCTAACGAGATGATGGAGGACTTTGCTCTTCGCTTCACCGCAAGAAGAGCAAGGCAGTGGTCCCTTAGTAGAGTTGCAACTACTGCCCTAGGTATTATTTCTTTCCTTGTTTTAGAAGCTATTGGTGGAGCAATTACGCTTAATTATGGCTTTGAAAACTCCGCTTGGGCCATTCTTGCGGTAATGTTTGTTATTTTTTTTACTGGTTTGCCTATTAGTTACTATGCAGCAAAATATGGTGTTGATATTGATTTACTCAGCCGTGGTGCTGGTTTTGGTTACATTGGCTCAACAATAGCTTCGTTAATTTATGCCTCATTTACCTTCATATTCTTTGCGCTCGAAGCTGCCATTATGTCAATTGCACTTCAAATATTCATAGGAATTCCGCTTAGTATTGGCTATATCATTAGTGCTATTGTTGTTATTCCGCTTGTTACCCATGGCATTACTTATATCAGTCGTTTTCATGCATGGACACATCCTTTATGGATTATTTTGCAGTGTGTGCCTTTATATTTTGTTTTTACTCATGAAAATAGCCAACTACAAGGCTGGTTAGACTTCACTGGCGCAGCAGGAGAGCAAGGTGGCTCTTTTAATATTTTGCTTTTTGGTGCAGCATCTGCTGTCTTACTTTCATTAGTTGCGCAAATTGGCGAGCAAGTTGACTTTTTACGGTTTTTACCTGAAAAACCTAAAGAGAAGGCATGGCGCTGGTGGCTTTCACTGGTGGCCGCAGGCCCTGGTTGGATTCTATTTGGAGCCTTAAAATTATTCTTGGGATCATTTTTGGCTTACCTGGCTTTACAACATGGTATTCCCGCAGAGTTTGCTGATGATCCTGCTCACATGTATCAGTTGGCATTTGGTTATGTCTTTAACAACCCCGACTTGGTTGTTGCTTTTTCTTGTGCTTTCGTTGTTATTTCACAATTAAAAATTAATGTTGCTAATGTATATGCTGGCTCGTTAGCTTGGTCAAATTTCTTCTCACGTGTGACACATAACCATCCCGGACGAGTGGTTTGGATGGTGTTTAATGTCGTAATAGCGTTGCTCTTGATGGAGTTAGGTATCTATCAAACCATTGAAAGTATGCTTTCAGTCTATTCTGTATTAGTGCTTGCTTGGCTTAGTTCTGTTGTTGCTGATTTAATTATCAATAAACCTTTAGGCCTTAGTCCTAAACATATTGAGTTTAAACGTTCGCATTTATTTGATATTAATCCTGTTGGCGTTGGCTCAATGCTAATCGCATCAACTGTTGGCTTTACAGCGCATTTTGGTTGGTATGGTGAAACAATCAAGGCATTAGCTTCTTTTATTGCCTGTGGTTTGCCTTTTATCACGGTGCCTTTCATAGCTTGGCTCACACAAGGTAAGTATTATCTAATTGAGTCAAATAGAGTCGACATAACAGAGATGACTCAATGTCATATTTGTGAAAACAGTTTTGATAAAGAAGATATGACTTTTTGTCCTGCTTATGGCAAGGCTATTTGTTCTTTGTGTTGTTGTTTAGATGTTCGTTGTGGTGATCAATGCAGAACACAGGCAACCATATCTAAGCAATCCTATGACTTTTTTAAACGTTTTTTCAGTGATAGTTTTTTACGTAAACTATCGACACCCTTAATGCCTTTTATTGTAGTAACAATAGGGTTAAGTTGCATCGGTGCTGGAATAATTTTTCTTATATATGTTCAGTTACCAATGGAAAATCCAGAAATCAGGGCGGTTTTTGCAAGTACCTTACTTAAAATTTTCTTTGTCTTAGTGATAATTATCGGTGTGGTGAGCTGGCTATTTACCCTTGCTAGAAGTAGTAACGTGCTTGCTATGCGTGAGTTACGTTCACAAACGAAAGCATTAGCCAATGAGTTTACTGCACATGAAAAAACATCACTCGCATTACAAGATGCAAAAGAAGTTGCTGAGACAGCTAATGCGGCAAAAAGTCGCTATCTTGCTGGCTTAAGTCACGAATTAAGAACTCCGTTAAATGTGTTATTGGGTTATGCACAATTACTCAGTCAAGACCAAGAGTTACCTGAAAGGCAAAGAGAAATGCTCGGTATTGTAAAGCGTAATGGAGAGCATTTAGCTGATTTAATTGAAGGGCTATTAGAAATATCTAAAATTGAAGCAGGTCGTGTAACACTACAACGAGATGAAGTAAATTTAAAAGCTATCTTGCAGCAGCTAGTTGATATGTTTCAAATGCAAGCAAGTCAAAAAGGTATTCAGTTCCATTATATTACTAAGGGGTATGTACCTAACTATGTTACCACTGATAAACAACGGTTCCGTCAAATTCTAATTAATTTAATATCAAATGCCATTAAGTACACTGAAAGCGGCTCTGTTACTTTTGAAGTAAATTATCGCAATCAAGTGGCGCATTTTAGTATTACTGATACAGGAATAGGCATCTCCCAAGAAAATCAAGAACTGATTTTTAAACCTTTTGAGCAAGTTCGTAATGCCCATACTAAGGTAATTGGTGGTACTGGTCTTGGGTTAACCATTTCACGTTCATTAGCTGAATTAATGGGTGGAGAAATAACGTTATCAAGTACTGTAGGGCATGGCTCTACTTTTGCTTTTCGTTTGATGTTGCAGTCAACAAACCGAAAGCAAAGTGAACCTGAATATGCTAAAACAAAAGCAATAGGCTATGAAGGCAAGAGAAAAGTCGTTTTGGTGGTTGATGACGATAATAATCAGCGGTGTTTAATGCAGGACTTATTAGTACCATTAGGGTTTACTTTTTTTAGTGCCCCAGATGCTAAGTCTGGCTTTAAAATATTAGTAGAAAATTCTATTGACCTTGTACTGCTTGATGTACAAATGCCGGAAACCAATGGTTGGGAAATGGTAAAGCAACTCCGAGAAAGTAGATATTTAATGCCTGTTGTGATGGTATCTGCCAATGCGAGAGACACGGAATTTAATTTACAGGCTGAAGGTTATCATAATGACTACATTGCTAAACCGTTAAATTTTGATACTCTATTGGGTAAAATAGGCCGCCTACTAGAGCTAGACTGGCAATATCAAAATATTGAACAAGGCAACATATTAACGGAAGACATTACTACTAAGCGTAAGGTTAATAAACCATTGGCCAAAGAGAGTGAGTATCAATCTTTGAGAGCCCTTGCTGAAATTGGCTATTTATCTGGTTTTAAAGAAAAATTTTTAGAATTAACAGAAAACTATTATGTGCCAGAATACATTGAATCTCAGTTAAACGAGTATATAGAATTGTGTAATTTTCCTGCAATAATCCAATATTTAAATGAGTTAAATCATGAAGGGTAAAATAAGTGATGTTGTGTTAGTCGTTGATGATTCTCCCGAATCATTAGGTATGCTAAATGTAGCCCTAAATACCCAAGGTTACACAGCATTAGTTGCTTTAAATGGGCTTCAAGCATTAGCGATTATTGAAAAAGTAGAGCCTGATGTAATTTTACTTGATGCGGTTATGCCTGAAATGGATGGCTTTGAAACTTGCCGTAGATTAAAAGCACTGTTACCGAACACGCCAATTATCTTTATGACAGGTCTAACAGATATTGAAGATGTAGTGAAAGGTTTTGAAGCTGGTGGTATTGATTATGTGACTAAACCCATCTCACCCGATGAAGTTATCGCGCGTATAAAAACCCATGTTCAAACGGCTAAACAAGCTTTAAGCGCGCAAGATGCCTTAGATCATGCAGGAAAAAATGTTTTCTGCGTAAGTAATAAAGGGTTATTGTCTTGGGCAACACCTTATGTTCATGAATTTATTGATCAAATATCAAATAGTGACCAGATCCCATGGGCGACACTAGCACCTATTTTAGAAAAGTGGCTATCAAGTGATCATCAGAAAAATCTTGTAATAAAAAACTTTTCTGAAGCCGTAACTATATTTTATGAACGCCAACAAGAAGATATGCACTTATTAAGTATTGTAAGAACCAAACAAGAAAAGTCACCTCTAGATTTACAACAAGCCTTGCCTGTGACTAAGCGTGAATCAGAAGTACTGTACTGGGTTTCTTACGGTAAAACGAGTTGGGAAATATCTCAAATATTAACCATGAGCCCAAGAACTGTGAACAAGCACCTTGAGCAAATTTATAAAAAATTAGGCGTTGAGAACCGTACATCAGCAGCAGCCATTTCAATCAGAATTTTAGACGTAGAATAACGATAATTCACCACCTGAGAGGAGGTCAGAACAACCTGAATCTATTTATGGTCTAGAACATTCGTTTCAATGCAAAGGAGTTACAACTTATTTGTTAACGTATAAATATACGCTAATTTTATGTTGATCTCGCTACTTAAAATAATAATACCTGTACGAAGTCTTTAACTAAATTGTACCGCTACACATTTTTATAAGCTTCAATACTTGGAAATAAAGAGACGAACAAGGTTACAATATATTACCTATTAACAGTAATAACTCTTCAGACTGCTTCAATTAATGCGAACTGTTCAGCGAATCTGGCACCAACAGAGTTTTTATATTACAATTCAATGGCTTACGTTTGTTTTTTAAGTTCGCGTATTTCAATTTTCTCAATCGTCATTGGTTCTGCTTTTGGCTTTTTAGGTTTTGTCATTTGCATCACCTAACAGTTCTGAAATGCATAATAACATCTCTAAGTAGGTGAACAAATTAACTATGCCACTACATTTATATAGTTTTTATAAAAAATTGCATTAATTATAAATATCGCCAATACTAATAAACTTAGGAAGATAAATAAATTATGGATAGTTGATGCCGTTTTTTAACAATACCTTTGAACAAGATATAGCTCCCATGGGGCTCATAGTTTTTGATGAAAATAACATTTGCATTGAAGTAAATGATCAATATAGCCTAATGTCAGGCGTTTCAAAAAAATATTTACTAAATAAACCTGCCAATTCATTTGATGTATTCTCTGCTAAACAAGTTACTTTAGAAGGAGTTGATACTTTTTCTGGATATTACAACTCAAATTTAACAAATGCTAAGGGTAAATGTTTTCCTGTTCAAGTTTATTTTTTTAGTCAAAAAATTGAACGAAGGAGGCTAACTACATTATTTATAAAAAGTTTAGCTAATAGCACTTCCAAAGCCAAAATTTCTCTTATTAAAGAAGTTTTTAATCAATCTAAGGATGCCATTTCCATAACTGATAATAACGGCTATATACAAAGCGTAAATGAAAATTTTTGTCATATTACTGGTTACTCAAGTGAAGATGTTATTGGCAGAACACTTGCCATTTTAAAATCAGGTAAACATGATAAAGATTTTTATAAGACGTTTTGGTTTAAATTAAAAAAAGAAGGTAGCTGGCAAGGAGAAATTTGGAATAAGCGAAAAAATGGAGATATTTATCTAGAATTTTTGAATATCTCAAGTGTAAGAAATGATAATGGTAAAATTACAAATTATATAGCTCGTTTTACTGACATTACGGAACAAAAAAAATTAGAAGCAGAGCAGTTATTTCAAGCGCAGCACGACCCATTAACAAATTTATCCAATAGAAATTTATTATTTGAAATGTTGCGAAACTTATGTGATCGAAGTACTGAATGTAATGTTAATTTTGCAGTGCTTTTTTGTGATATAGATCGATTTAAAGTGATTAATGATTCACTTGGTCACCAAGTGGGTGATGAGTTATTAAAGTCTGTAGCTAATAGACTTAAAAATAAGTTACGAGAAAATGACATCATTGCTCGTAGTGGTGGTGATGAATTTATTATTATTATTGAAGGGACAAAGGCACTTCAGAATTTAGATAAAATATGTTTACAAATATTGGCACTTTTTGAAAACCCTTTTATAAATCAGTATGGGGAATTTAAAACAAGCATAAGTATTGGAGTAAGTAAATATGCTATAGATTCAACGGATGTGAGAGAGCTTATTTCTTTTGCAAATAGCGCTATGCTTAAAGTTAAAGCGAAAGGTGGAAATAATTATGGAGTTTTTGATAATAGAGAAAAAGAAATTATCAGGCAAGGCTTGGAATTAGAACAAGAGATAAACCAAGCTATTGAGAACAAACACTTTGAAGTTTGGTATCAACCACAAATAAACTCTAGCACAAATGAAGTCTATGGTGTTGAGTGTTTGTTAAGGTGGAATCATCCAGAGCAAGGGTTTATCTCTCCTAATTTATTTATACCGTTAGCTGAAACAAATGGCACTATTATAGAATTAGGTTCTTTTGTTTTAAAGACTGCGTGTAAGCAATTAAGGCAGTGGCGAGTCAGTAATATATTTACAGGTGTAATGGCAATTAATATTTCTATAAGGCAGTTTGATCGAAATGACCTATTTTCTCAAGTCAAAGAGCTATTAAATGATGAAATGATTCCTGGCAGTGCCATCGAACTTGAAGTGACGGAATCTCTTTTTTCTGAAGACAACAGCCACCTTATCCCAACGTTAAAAGCTATTAGAAAATTGGGTGTAAAAATAGCTCTTGATGATTTTGGTACAGGTTATTCCTCATTAAAGCGTTTAAAAACCTTACCTATTGATAATGTTAAAATTGATAAATGTTTTATTGATGAAATTGTCAAATCTAAAGAAGACAGATCAATAATTAAAGCAGTCATTTTATTATCAAAAATATTTAAGTTTGATTTGATCGCAGAAGGTATAGAGACACAAGAACAAGCCGATAAGTTAAACGCATTAGGGTGCAATAATCATCAAGGATTTTTTTATTCTAAACCTATTAGTGCGGATGCTTTTGAAACTTGGCTAAAAGATTTTAACTTAAAAAATGAACATAAGTTACTCACGTCTACAAGTATGGATTTTTAATGAAAAATATGAACCCAAATTCTCACTCCGATGTAATCATGGTTTATCAAGATCGTGAGACCGTAGAGCCAGCTATTGAACAAATTATGGAGCTAGAATTAAAATTTAAAGCTTATAAGTTTAATCAAAAAAAGTTACATGATCTTGCTGAAATGAAACCAAAGGTGCTATTACTATCATCAAATGATGTCAAAAACACTATTCAGGTTTATATAGATTACTTAGAGGAATATGGGCAAGACATAGCGCCTCACAGTGCTATTTTATTGATAAATAACCGGGAATCTTCTTATGCATATTTAGCGTGTGAAAACGGTTTGTTTGATAATTATGTTATCATTAACCCATTTAATGAACCCTACCGACTTAAATTAGTACTTCTGCGGGAACTAAAGATCATTGAAAGTCATGAAACAAATAGTTTAGAGCAGCTTGTATCTGAAGGTGATGATGAATTGGCCTCATGTATAGAACATGGCGTAGCACTTAAAAGAACATTTTATCATGAAATAGATAAATGTGAACAAAGCCTTTTATCCGCAACTAGTAATGCGCTTAATAATGATGAAGCCAAAACAGTCTTACAAAACATTATTGGCATTACGCTAGAAGAAATGAATGAAAATATATCAACAAATATCCAAGGGATTTTAGATCAATTAATAGCCCTAAAAACAACCAATCAATCTATAAAACAAAATATTGAGCATCATCACGCATCGCATGAAAAATCAATTACTGAGATTAACCCTAGCTTACACACTCCAGATGATAATGGAAAAAAAGAAGAAAAATCAACATTGAGTTATAAAGTATTAATTGCAGAGCCATCAAATTTATTTTCTCATGTTATTAAAGACATCTTTGCAGAAACGATACTCGAGTACTTATTAGTTTGTGACGGAAAAACAGCTTTAGCACAAATAGCAACCTTTAACCCTGATGTTATTTTGATGGCATATGATTTACCTAAGCTTAATGGCATTGATGTTACTAAAGCTATCCGTAAAAATGGTAATAAAGTTCCAATAATAGCCTATATCCATCATAATGATAAAAAGATGATGAAGAGCTGGGCTCCTTTAGGTCTTAGTAGTTATTTAATCAAACCATCGAAGAAAAGTCTTATTTTAAAGGGTATTGCCAAAGCACTTAGACAACCTATTGAGATGATTTATCGTCATAAAAGTGAAGATATAGAGCAGATTCAATGGCTTCCAAAATACTTAGTTGGTAACGAAGAAATGGATGACCAACATAAGATGTTATTCACTATAATAAATGACTTTTTAAAGCTAAAAACGAAAGAAGCGGCTATTGAAACCTTTCATAACTTATCTTTTTATATTGAGTTGCACTTTGAGGCAGAAGAGAGCTTATTGAGACAAATTAACTACCCAGAAACAGATAAACACATAAAAAAGCATGACGAATTAAGAGTTAAGATGGATTTATTACAACAAAAACTCGATGATTATAATGTAGAAGTACATCACAAAATAGCATTGTTTATTTATAACTGGCTGGCTTCACATATATTAAAAGATGACATGGATTATAGGTCATATGCATTATCTATAGAAGAAACAAGTTTTAGCCAATATGAAATTTAAAATTCATGGTCTTATAGGGCATCCAAATGAAAGACAGTAAAAGTAACCCAGAAGATATTAAAAAATGGGCAAATATAAGCCGCTCTGTGTTAAATGGTATTGTTGGAGATTATTTAGTTAAAGAACATAATCCATTAGCTATTGAGATGGCATTTTATCACTATGGTCACCCATTGATATTAAATGAAACCTTAGCGTACCAGTTAAGGTTTCATTCGAATAAACCTTTAACCAATAAAGTCATTGTGCTAATTCATGGATTGACCAATTTAGAAACCATATGGGACTTTAGAGTTGACTCAAACCCTCAGCAAGCTACTCAAGCCCCAATTCAGCAACAAACGTCAAGCGAACAGGTAATTGATAACAACGCATTAACTTCTGAGTTTGATAACTATGGTTTTAGATTGCAGCGAGACTTTGACTATACCCCATTATTTCTGCGTTACAACACAGGCTTATCCATAAAAGAAAATGGTCAAAATTTAAGTGACTTGTTAACACATATTTTTAAGTTTTATCCAATTCAGATTGATGAGTTAGTGTTAATGGGTTTTAGTATGGGAGGGTTATTAAGTCGTAGTGCACAAAAAATTGCCCATGACAATGAGCTTGCTTGGTTAGAAAAATTAACCAACTGTTATTATATTGGAACGCCTCATGAAGGCTCTCCACTATCAAAATTTAGTCATCTCACTAGTTCAATCGTTAAATCTGTTCCAATAGATTATATTAATCAATGGGCTGACTGGATAGATTTACGTAGCCAAGGTATTAAAGACTTAAAAGATGGCTTAGTTAATTTAAATAACACGTCTAGCTCACCTGAATGTAATGAAGCAGATCCTTATAAACAAAGTGTAAAATGTGGCAGTTTTGTTGAACATGCTCAACATCATTTTATCAGTGGGGGTGTTTCTGAAAATAAGAATAGTGTTACAAATAAATTAGTCGGGGATACATTGGTTAGATACTCAAGTGCACACCCGATATCGGCGCCAGACAATGCTAAAAACTCACATTTTGAAGGTATTAGCCATGTGCCTCTTGCTCATTCAGATAAAGTATATCAACAAATTAAACAATGGTTTAATGAGCATGTTACAGATCATTCCATTGTTTTATTCAAGGCACCAGAAATCGCCACTTCATTAGGCAATAACACACCTGAAGTGAATGAATTATCTAGTCAAGAAATTATATCAGGTACGCTCGACTTACTACTTAAAGCGTACGAACACAGTGTTAATTCTGTTGAAAAAACACATCATGCTATTGTTAATCAAACTCACTCAACATTGGAACACGTACCAGTAACTAGGAATATATCAAAACCTATTTCAAAAATGCAGAAAGATATTATTGATACCATTTATTATTCATTAAAAAAAGGAGGTAAGTTAGCCCAAAAAGGCGCTGACTTTATTAGGAAGACATAGTGTGAGATAAAAAAATAATCACTGATATTACCGATGCGCTTGGTTGCAAGATTAATGAAAACCCTCAAAAACTAAAATTTGCAATATTAAATTGTTTTGGCCTAACATAAAAAAAATTTACCCATGTAGTTTAAAATATGTAATATTAAGTTAATAAAAATAAAAACATCCATACCAAAGGGTAATAAGAATGACTGATAATAAAATTCCACGTAGTTCAAAAAATGACCACACCGACGAAATGGCAAAGACTCGCCGTGATTTCATTAAAGAAAAAACAGGGGCTGATTTATTTCATACTGGACAATACAGTATAAATACTGATGTGTTACCAGGTAATATTGAAAACTTTATTGGTATCGTTCAAATGCCAGTTGGTGTTGCTGGCCCTGTACAAATTAACGGTGAGCATGCACAAGGCTCTTTCTATGTTCCGTTAGCGACAACCGAAGGTACGCTGGTAGCCAGTTATAGCCGTGGTATGAGAGTAATTAATGAATGTGGCGGTGTAAAAACAACCGTTGTTGAAGGCTTTATGCAACGAGCACCAGCATTTATTTTTAAAGATGCGCGTGAAGCAAGAGACTTTGGTCAATGGATCGACGATAATTTTGAAGCGATAAAAGCTGCAGCAGAAACAACATCCAGTATAGCTAAATTAATGTTCATCCATCAATGGTCAGTGTCTAAAACTCGTTACTTACGGTTCAATTACACCACTGGTGATGCTGCAGGGCAAAACATGGTTGGCAAAGCGACACTTGCAGCCTGTGAGTGGATAAAAGCTAATTACCCTACGCCTTGTATGTATTTGCTTTCAGGAAATATGGATACTGATAAAAAGCATTCTCAACTAAATATGCTACATTCGCGTGGCAAACGTGTTATTGCTGAAATAGTATTAAAAAAAGAAGTTGTTGCAGATATTATGAAGGTGGATACCAAGGTTTTAGCAGGCGCAACGGTGTTAGCAACCACTGGAGCACTAATGGCGGGCGCTTCATATAATGGACCTCATTCTGCCAATGGCATTGCGTCTTTATATATTGCCACAGGGCAAGATGAAGCGAACGTTGTTGAGTCACATGCTGGTTTGTTATCGCATGAGTTACTCGATAATGGAGACTTCTATATGTCGGTTACCTTACCTTCGTTAATTGTTGCTACTTTTGGCGGTGGTACTGGTCTCCCTACTCAAAATGAGTGTTTACAAATGTTAGGCTGTGTTGGAAAAGATAAAGCTAATAAATTTGCTGAAATCGTAGCCGCTACTGTACTCGCTGGTGATATTTCACTTATGTGTGCTGTTATTGCTGGCCATTGGGTTAGCAGCCATGATCAAATGGGTAGAAATCGCTAATTTTATCAACAACTACATTTTATATACTCATTTCTAAGTGGAGTGGGTATATATAAAAGCGTAGTAAAAATTAGAAAATAAAAGGGTGTTTCAACATCCTTTTTATTTTTCATCTTCAACTCGACTCTTCTTCAAGTTCAACCTACTAAACATGTAAAATATTGACTATTTTGGAGGGTTTGTGAACACAGAATTATCATTTTGGATAAAGTTCAAGCGCACACTTATTCATTTTTTCGCCAAGTTGTTGATCCGTTTTAAAATGATCAAAGAAGCGCGTTATAGCTGTGCTGAGCTTAATGATATGCTATCAGCGAACTTCCCCCATACAATACAACTGCCTTTACCAGTAAGCGAAGGACAATTAGTTTTACTGAATGTTGAGCTATCAATGCCACTTGAGCAGGAGCAATTGCATATTCAGCTATTTTGTAGCTTTTCAGTTAAAGTGGCTAACCATAATATATATCGAGCACATTTATTGATTTCAGGTATTGTTACGCCATATTATGTGGCTGAAGAGAAAGCATTACGCCTTAAAAATATGCAACTTAGTGAGCTTATTTTGGTAAAAGATGATTATGCTTTTATTAATTCTACTACTGATTTAGCATCGATATTTATACCCAAGCCATTTAAGTATTTACTATTCAATTCTTTGAATGCTACTCTTAGTCTTTTAAAGGATTTTGTACCAACTGAATTACTGAATTATTTAACCTTATATTCTTCAGGTAATAAACAAAAAGTACTTGATTTTCATCAAGCAGATATTGAGCGTTTGATCCTTGAAGAAGTGGAAAAAGAAGATTGGTGTTATCCATTAGATGAAACAGATTTTGAAGAGCAATTGTTTGCTGAATTAGGACAATTAGTTGTTGTTGAAAATGGCTCTTTGGTTTTCAAGTTTCACTTAGATTCATTGTGATATCATTAATTTGATTAATTCTCGCTGAGTGGGAAAGAACTTAATTAACTTGGTATAACTGTTTACCACGAGCTAGGATACTATGCAGCGGGTTTTATTATTCTCGGTGTAGTGTGTAGCACCTTGGAGCCTTTTGCAGTAAAACTTTAAAACGAGATAAATACAATTAACCCTCCTGTTTATTTTGTTTGTTATACCAATCTGCATAATTATTTGGTTAATTGATAATAGTTATGCAGATTGATATTAGACTTTATTTTTTATGGTGATTATTTATTATTACTATTATCCACTTTTTGCATTTCTGGTTGTGGACGAAAATGTTCTTCTATTATTGATTTAGGTCGTGCTTTTGCTACTTCTCCTAAATTACCTGTGGTTAAACTTGGATCATCAACGCACTGTTTTAGTAGCTCAAATGCTTCTTTAAAGTGTTCGGCCATTGTATCAAGTTCTTTAATGCTTTTATCACAACACACAAAACCAATATTTGCTGTATTATTATAAGTTAAAAAAGTAATATTAACTCCACCACCAGGTGTAATTGTGGAAATGGGGTACAAAGCATCTAGTCGACTATCTTTCAAGTACAGTGTCTCTTGTGGGCCAGGTACATTTGATATTAAAATGTTACCTAACGGTTTAAATAGATCGGATATTTTTAGCATTTCAAAGACCATTGCCATACCTTGAATTAAAACGGTGTAGTAGCTAAAAGCTGCTGGATAAACGCGTTTGGCTACAGCCTTAACAATACGATGGTTTTCTATTATTTGCCTTAGTCGCAGATAAGGATCGTTTTTACCATGAGCCAGCTGTACTGGTACTATGGCTATTTTATTTCCACCAACAGGATCATTAGGTCGACGCATGTTTATAGGCATTTGGGTGTATAAAGGCCGATCAAGCTCTTGTCCGTGATTAGCTAAAAATTTATGAATACCGATATCAAAACAGCAAAGAAAAATTTCATTGGGCGATGCGCGCAGTCGACGAGAAAGCGCCTTTATTTCTTCAAAACTAATATTAGTAGTTGCAATAACGCGCCCTGATGTTACTTGCCCTGTGAGCAGCGTTTTGGTACCAGAAAAAGGGATTGGCATATACACAGGATAAATACGTAATAATTTAAGCAAGAGCCTCAGAAATATTACGGCAATGTCAAAAAAGGAAATGATAAAATGCCAAGCTTTAGAAAAAATGGATTTAAAAGCATTTTTCTTAGCCCTAGAATGTTTTTTACGCAGTGTAGCCCAAGCAGGAACAAAGTCGTCTGATGGTTCGGTTTGGTAGCTTTCTTGGAACCATTGTACTATCGAAGCTCCATCACCATAAATATGATGAAGAGAGAAATATATTACAAATTTATTTCCTTTCTCTCCTTCAATAACATGCATTTGCCACAATGGTTTATCTCTATCCAGTATAGGCTCATGGAGTTTAGCAACAAATGCCTGCAAAGCTTGCATATCACTTACATCAGTAATTTTATGGTGTTTTACATGGTAATCCATATCGAGACTTTCAACTTTTTTTAGACCTATTGCGAGTTGAAAAAAGGAAACTACTCGATAATTAAAAGGATAGAATGCTTGGGTATGTTTTTTTGCGTCAGCAACTAGTTTGGTGCAGTAGTTTTCGTCAGCATTGTCAGGCATGGTCATTAAATGAATACCTGCGATATGCTTAGGGCTGTGCTTATTTTCTGTAAGCCATAATGCTCGGTCTAAAAGAGACAATCGTTTTGACATAAAAACA
>JADGDH010000134.1 GCA_016745015.1 Colwellia sp. | reverse complement strand
CTATTCCTCCTTATGCGACGTTAGTGTTTGATGTGGAATTACTTAGTATTAATAGCTAATTTAACTATTTTAAAGCCCTCAATTGAGGGCTTTTTTTTGATTCTAATTAATAACTGATATTAAATGGTCGATGTAAATGATGGGGATATAAAAAGTGCAGACTAAAAAAATTGCCAACTTATTCAACGGTTATTTATCGGCTTTTAAAACCTATGATCTAGATAAAGTTGCAGCGTGTTATCACTTACCCTGTACTTTGCATACCCCTGACAAAGTTGTTTTGCTAAAAAACACTAAAAATTGCTTGCAAGAGTTTAATGATATTTTCTCACAATTACAGCACGCGAAAACTAGTGAAATCATTGCTAGAAAAGCAAGTTACTCTTTAGTTACTGAAAACTTATTATTTGCTAGTATTGATTGGGAGTTTATAAATGGGCAAGGTGAAATATTTGCCGATTTTTGCGCTATTTATCACTTGGTTTTAGTTGAAGATGAATTGAAAATTGTTAATGTTGTTTCCCATGATTTATCAAATTCATTAACATTAGACTATCCATTTGTATTAATTGATTAATTAGTGTTTTATTAGTAAGTAATTAAAAATAAAGAGAACAAAAATGAAAGTAAAAGTAGCGATATTAGGCTGTAGTGGTCGCATGGGTCGTAACCTTATTCAAGCAGCCCATGAGCATGAAAGTATTGAATTAGTTGGCGGCAGTGTTCGCACTAGTTCTTCATTTGTTGGTTTTGATCTTGGTGAGCTAGCAGGTATAGGTGCAATAGGTTTAACTACTTCCACTGAATTAAGTCAGTTAATTGATGCTGACGTTTTTATTGATTTTACTTCAATAGATACGACGCTTGAAAATATTAATTGGTGTCAAGAAAATAATAAAGCCTTGGTAATTGGTACTACAGGCTTTAGTGATGTACAAATTCAACTTATTGAAAAAGCAGGTGATTTAATTCCTGTTGTATTAGCTCCTAATACTTCGGTAGGTGTTAATTTAATGTTTAAGTTACTTGAAGTAACAGCAAAAGCAATTGGTGACTATACTGATATAGAAATTTTTGAAGCGCACCACCGATTTAAAAAAGATGCGCCATCAGGTACTGCAGTAAAAATGGGGCAGGTCATTGCTGATACATTGGGGCGTGATCTCAATAAGTGTGCTGTTTATGGTCGAGAAGGTATTACTGGCGAGCGAGACAGAGAAACGATAGGTTTTGCTACGGTAAGGGCGGGAGATATTGTTGGAGAACATACTGCATTTTTTGCTGATTTAGGTGAGCGATTAGAAATTACGCATAAAGCTAGTTCTCGCATGACGTTCGCATTAGGTGCTATGCGTGCTGCATTTTGGTTGAATGAAGCCGATAACGGTTTTTACGATATGCAAGACGTACTTGGTCTTAAAGATTAGTAAACTACTATTTTTGGCTGTTTGGTTGTCAGAATAGTATAAATCATATAAAAGAACGAGTTTTTACACATTTTACTAGACGAAAGAAGCCTGCAAGCGTAAAATAAGTGGATTTTGTCAAAAATTTAGCTAAAGGTTAGTTTTTGACATTTTTTATGTACAAATTTTGTATTTATTTCAGAGTCGTTTTTTACTTACATTAAACTGGCTCTTAAAATTAGAACCTTGCGTTTTTTCTTCTCTTTGGAGGTTACATTGGCTATATCTGCTATTTTAGTACTGGAAGACGGTACTGTATTTAAAGGCACCGCAATTGGTGCACAGGGAACGGCTGTTGGTGAAGTAGTATTTAATACTTCAATGACAGGTTATCAAGAAATCCTTACCGATCCTTCTTATGCAGAGCAAATTATCACCCTGACTTACCCGCATATTGGTAATACAGGAACTAACTGTGAAGATAAAGAATCGGCGTCTATTTTTGCAAAAGGATTAGTGATCAGAGACTTGCCATTACTAGCCAGTAACTTTAGAAGTGAACAAAGTTTAACCGAATACTTAATCGCGAATAATATTTTAGGCATTGCCGACATAGATACGCGTAAATTAACGCGTGTTTTGCGAGAAAAAGGTGCGCAAAATGGTTGTATTTTAACACTTGCTCATAATGATAATGACAGTGTTAGTGATGAAAGGATACAAGCCGCGCAAGATAACGCTTTAGCTCAAGCTAAAGCATTTCCTGGTCTAAAAGGTATGGACTTAGCAAAGGTTGTTTCAACTAAAAAGCAATACCAATGGACATCAGGAAGTTGGACACTAGGTAGCGCGATGGGTGAAGGTTTTGCTGATTATAGTAATACACCAGAAAAGCTTACTTTTAATGTGGTTGCTTATGATTTTGGCGCCAAAAGCAATATTTTACGTATGTTGGTTGATCGCGGATGTAAATTAACGGTTGTTCCTGCTCAAACACCAGCAAGTGAAGTGCTGGCAATGAACCCTGATGGTATCTTTCTATCAAATGGCCCTGGAGACCCTGAGCCATGTGATTATGCAATTGCTGCTATTAAAGAATTTTTAACGACAGATATTCCTGTATTTGGTATTTGTTTAGGTCACCAATTATTAGGTTTGGCTAGTGGTGCAAAAACCGTCAAAATGAAATTTGGTCATCATGGTGCTAACCACCCTGTAAAAGATATTGACCGTGATGTAGTGATGATAACCTCACAAAATCATGGTTTTTCTGTTGATGAAGCCAACTTACCTGATAACTTGCGCACCACACACAAATCTTTATTTGATGGTTCTTTGCAGGGCATTCATCGCACTGACAAACCCGCATTTAGTTTTCAAGGTCATCCAGAAGCAAGCCCTGGCCCACATGATGCGGCACCATTATTCGATCATTTTATTGATTTGATTAACGGCTATAAAGCCGAGAATAAAGCAAAGCAAGCTTAACCTACGCCCTTGACAAGAGAAGATAAGAGAGAATAACGACATGGCAAAAAGAACCGATTTAAAAAGTATCTTGATCTTAGGTGCAGGGCCAATTGTAATTGGTCAAGCTTGTGAATTTGACTATTCAGGCGCGCAAGCATGTAAAGCCTTACGTGAAGAAGGTTATCGAGTAATTTTAGTTAACTCTAACCCCGCAACTATTATGACAGACCCTGATATGGCCGATGCTACTTACATTGAACCTATTCACTGGGAAGTTGTACGCAAAATTATTGAAAAAGAACGCCCTTGTGCGGTATTACCTACTATGGGTGGTCAAACAGCATTGAACTGTGCGTTAGAATTAGAAGCAAAAGGTGTATTAGAAGAATTTAATGTTGAAATGATTGGTGCAACTGCTGATGCTATTGATAAAGCAGAAGATAGAAGCCGTTTCGACAAAGCAATGAAAGCAATTGGCTTAGATACACCACGTGCTGAAATTGTGCATACGCTTGATGAAGCGCATGCCGCAAGTAAGTATCTAGGTTTTCCTTGTATTATCCGCCCATCATTTACTATGGGCGGTACAGGTGGCGGTATTGCTTATAACATTGAAGAATTTACCGAAATTTGTACGCGTGGTTTAGATCTTTCACCAACATCAGAATTATTAATTGATGAATCTTTAATTGGCTGGAAAGAGTATGAAATGGAAGTGGTACGTGACAAAAATGATAACTGTATTATTATTTGTGCCATCGAAAACTTTGACCCAATGGGTATTCATACGGGTGATTCAATCACTGTAGCACCAGCGCAAACCTTAACAGATAAAGAATACCAAATTATGCGTAACGCTTCTTTAGCGGTACTACGTGAAATTGGTGTTGAAACAGGCGGCTCAAACGTACAGTTTGGTATTTGTCCTGATACTGGCCGTATGGTTATTATCGAAATGAACCCACGTGTATCACGCTCTTCAGCGTTAGCATCAAAAGCAACAGGTTTCCCTATTGCTAAAATTGCGGCCAAATTAGCCATAGGTTATACGCTTGACGAATTAAGCAATGATATTACCGGTGGTAAAACTCCCGCATCATTTGAACCAACCATTGATTATGTTGTTACTAAAATTCCACGTTTTAATTTTGAAAAGTTTGCGGGCTGTGAAGACCGACTAACTACGCAAATGAAATCTGTGGGTGAAGTTATGGCTATTGGTCGTAACCAACAAGAGTCAATGCAAAAAGCCTTACGTGGGTTAGAAGTTGGTGTAAATGGTTTTGACTCTATGGTTGATGTAACACAACCAGGTGCTAAAACAAAAATAATGCACGAGTTGCAAGAAGCAGGTTCAGATCGTATTTGGTATATTGCTGATGCATTTCGTTTAGGATTAACGGTTGACGATATTTTCCGCTTAACGAAAGTAGATCGTTGGTTCTTAGTTCAAATTGAAGACATTATTAAAGACGAAGCGAATGTTTCAGAAGGTGGTTTAAAAGTATTAACCCCTGAATATTTACGCAAACTTAAGCGTAAAGGGTTCTCTGATGCTCGTCTTGCTGATGTTATTGGTGTTAGCGAAGCTGAAATTCGCAAGAAACGCCACAACGCTGATATTTTTCCAGTGTACAAACGTGTTGATACCTGTGCTGCAGAATTTAGCTCAGACACTGCTTACATGTACTCAACGTATGATGAAGAATGTGAAGCAAACCCGACTGATAAAGAGTCAATAATGATTTTAGGCGGTGGCCCTAACCGTATCGGCCAAGGTATAGAGTTTGACTACTGTTGTGTTCATGCGGCATTAGCACTTCGTGAAGATGGTTATGAAACCATTATGGTTAACTGTAACCCTGAAACAGTATCAACTGATTACGATACCTCAGACCGACTTTATTTTGAGTCAATCACCTTTGAAGATGTACTCGAAATTGTTCGTATTGAAAAGCCAAAAGGCGTAATCGTACAATATGGTGGTCAAACACCACTTAAACTTGCGCGTGCTTTAGAAGCTGCGGGTGTACCAATTATTGGTACTTCACCTGATGCTATTGACCGTGCAGAAGATAGAGAACGTTTCCAACAAGCGGTTGACCGTTTAGGTTTATTACAACCTGAAAATGCCACCGTAACCTCTATTGACGAAGCGATGGCAAAAGCTGAAACCATTGGCTTCCCGTTAGTTGTTCGCCCGTCTTATGTATTAGGTGGTCGTGCAATGGAAATTGTTTACGATTTAGATGATTTACGTCGTTATATGACTGAAGCAGTAAGTGTTTCTAATGATTCACCCGTATTACTTGACCACTTCCTTGATGACGCCATTGAAGTTGACATTGATGTAGTGTGTGACGGTACTGATGTTGTAGTTGGTGGTATTATGCAACATATTGAACAAGCGGGAGTTCATTCGGGTGATTCAGCCTGTTCATTACCTGCTTATAGTTTAAGCCATGAAATTCAAGATGTAATGCGTAAGCAAGTAACAGACTTAGCCTTTGAGTTAAATGTTATTGGCTTAATGAATACGCAAATGGCAGTTAAAGATGATGAAGTTTACTTAATTGAAGTGAACCCTCGTGCCGCACGTACCATACCGTTTGTTTCTAAAGCAACGGCAGTGCCTTTAGCTAAAGTAGGTGCGCGTGTTATGGCAGGTAAATCACTGAAAGAGCAGGGTATAACAAAAGAAATTATTCCCCCTTATTTTTCTGTGAAAGAAGTTGTTATTCCGTTTAACAAATTCCACGGTAGTGATCCGTTAGTAGGCCCTGAAATGCGCTCTACAGGTGAAGTTATGGGAGTAGGTAGAACGTTTGAAGAGGCTTATGCAAAAGCTAATTTAGGTGCAGGTGAGTCTGTTCCTAAGTCAGGTAGAGCGTTAATATCTGTTCGTAACTCTGATAAAATACGTGTTGTTGAATTAGCTAAACAAATGGTTGCTTTAGGTTATGAACTTGATGCAACGCATGGCACCGCTATTATTTTAGGCGAAGCAGATGTACCTGTACGTTTAGTGAATAAAGTACACGAAGGTAGACCTCATATTCTTGATAGAATTAAAAATAGTGAGTACAGTTATATAATTAATACCACCGAAGGTCGTAAAGCGATAGAAGACTCTAAAGTTTTACGTGGTGGTGCATTACGATATAAAGTTGCTTATACTACAACACTAAATGCTGCTTTTGCTGCCTGTCAGGCGCATTCTGCTGATGATAGAAATACAGTAACGTCTATCCAAGAATTACATAATAAATGCAACTAGTTTGCTACTTTAAGCGCTAGCTTTGTTGGAAGTACTCATTGACGTTCGTCAACTCCGTGCTTCCGCCTTGCTATCACATAAACTAGCTTCACTATTTTCACTTATTTAGTAGAAATGAAATAGATTATAAACAAGAAAGAAGAGTAAAATGACAAAATATCCAATGACACTTCTTGGTGCTGAGCAGTTAAAAGAAGAACTGAGAATTTTAAAAACAGAAAAACGCCCACGTATTGTTAAAGATATTGCGGAGGCTCGAGAGCATGGTGATTTGAAAGAAAATGCTGAGTATCATGCTGCAAAAGAAGAACAAGGCTTTTGTGAAGGACGTATTCAAGATATTGAAGGGCGATTATGTAATGCTCAAGTAATTGATATTACAAAAATACCTAACCATGGCAAAGTGATATTTGGTACTACGGTTACCTTGTTAAATATTGATACGGAAGCGACAGTGAAATATCAAATTGTTGGTAACGATGAAGCAGATATTAAATTGGGTCAAATTTCAGTAAACTCACCCATTGCTCGTGGTTTAATTGGTAAAGAAGTAGACAGTGAAATTGAAATATCAACACCAGGTGGCGTAGTTGAGTATGAAATTATGGCTGTAGATCATCTGTAGCTAGCTCTTTAAAATAACAATTTTGGGCGGGAATTTATTCACGCAAAAATAGTATGACCCTTAGCTTTTGCGAGCTTTGGGTTTTTTTATGCCGATCTGTTCTAATACTAATAGTTTGTACCTTCAATAAATGAGTAATACCAAGTGAAGCAATGAATGGATCACTTAGCGAGAATTAAAAGGCTTAGAGGCAAGGCATTGATTGAAGAGGATGGTTATTCCCTTGTCAAAATCAATAACGCCGCATGTAAGCCTTTTAAACTCGCCCTTCGGGAACTCAGTAGCAAACTGATAACATCACAAAATGAATGAAATATAGAATAACTATGTTTTATTCATTTTGTTTGTTCTAAGCTCGCTACTGTAGTTCTAAGTTGAGCTATTCATTATTTCAATTGGTATAAAATTACTCTGATGAATTCAAAGAAAAGCTAGAATATGTCATTACTACCCCTTTTACACTTTTAAGTGGTTTTATTTTTTAATACTAAAAAATAATTATTCATTTTTTCAAATCCATGTTCCACCAATGAATAAACAGAAGGAACTACCACAAGTGTAAGTAACGTTGAGCTGATCATTCCTCCTATTACAGCCACCGCTAATGGGGCATTTGTATCTGATCCTGCACCTAACCCCATAGCCGCAGGAAGCATTGAAAATATCACAGTTAATGATGTCATTAAAACAGGTCTTAACCGCCTAGGACAAGCGTCTAATAATGCTTGATCTATAGGTTTTCCTTCTGTTCGCATTTGGTTTGTTAAATCAATCAATAATATTGAATTTTTTGCTACTAAACCAACCAGTAAAACTAAACCTATCATTGAATAAATATTAAGAGAATGATCACCAAGCCATAATCCAGC
>JADGDH010000271.1 GCA_016745015.1 Colwellia sp. | reverse complement strand
GATGATTTACTTAATGTTATAGCACAATCACCTGAGTTAGAAATTATCTTTTTAGACCTTCATATGCCGGGTAATGATGGCTTCACAGGTTTAACGCAGTTACAAAATAACCATTCTGATTTACTTGTTATCATGGTTTCTTCTGATGAAAACCCTGATATTATGCAAAAAGCGATTAACTTTGGTGCTGCCGCTTTTATTCCAAAATCAGTTGATTTAGCGACTATTGCACAAGCTATTAATACGGTTCTTGGTGGTGAAACTTGGCTACCAGAACATATGCCAATGAATAGCGATGCCAAGTTAGCCCAAGAACATAAAAAATTAGCACAACAATTAGCACAACTAACACCACAACAATATACTGTTTTATCGTTAGTTGCTGATGGCCAGTTGAATAAACAAATTGCGGGCATTTTAGATATTAAAGAAAATACCGTGAAAAAACATGTGTCGGCAATTTTATTACAGCTGGGTGTTTATAACCGTACTCAAGCGGGACTGGTGTATCAGCAATTGATGCTAGCACCACAAGAGAATGATAGTATTATTTAATTAACCTTCTTGCGCTAACAGCTGTCGCATTAACTTTTTCAGCGCTAATGCTTTGATGGGTTTGCGTATAAAATAGAATTTAGCGCCACTAGTATGCTCTCATACTTGCTCAGAAGGATCGGCAGAGCAGACAAATGCACTGGCTCATTGTTGTAAAACACTAGAATAATAAAATCCCCATTAAAATATACAAACATAAAGTAACGGGAAATAATTTATACCTATGGTATTAAATCAATGCTTGTTCCCGTTCTTTCTCTATAACTTTTTCATCCAACAATTTTTCAGCCAACATTAATAGCCCCTGATTAACAGATCCAAATTACCCCATAAGGCAACACGTTCAATTTCATTTAAATGCAGTTACTCTCAGAGTCAAAATAGGCTAATAAGCTACACTAAAAGTATCACTAAGGATGTGAAAAGGCTCAACGAATGTTACAGGCAAGGAATGCCATCGAAATTGAACGCGTAAAATATCAGCGGCATCGTCCAGAAAATACATTACTTTACCAACTTGTAGAGCGTTATTATCCTAAATTTCAATTGCTGTTATCAGAGCAAGAAACGCCTTTGTCTTATTATGTTCATCTACATAGTAAATCAACACGACATTTTGTCGAGGCAAGCATCGACCTACATAATAAATTATCTTGGTGTTTGTAGGTCGGCACGAGTGGAGCGAGGCCCGACAATTTGTTGCCACCATGAACGGTTAGTAGCATTTAGCTGCAAAAAACGAGGATTCTGCCCTAGTAGTTGTGGCGCAAGAAGAATGGCTGATAATGCGGCATAACTGGTTGAAAAGTGGCGGTTGATGAAATATTACCCCCCATAAAACAACCAAAATTAATTTTTTTCTCAAAAATTCTTATGGGTGGCAGGATAACTTAAATTGATTTATGTTAGCTAAATGATGCATGTCCCCGTTTGTTTTTAATTCACTTGGTATTACCTCTACATTATTTATTGAGTAATTTTCCATCTATTGACTTTTACTGTAAACTAATAGAATAGAAGTATTACTTTTAAGGTCTTTCCTATGAGCGCACTAACACAACCTATTGATATATTTATTGATGAACAAGTCAAAACGGGTACAGCTTCATCTATTATAGAAGCGGAAGAAATGATTTTATCTGCTGTATCTGAACGAGCTTTAGAGAGAAAATTATATCGTGCTCAAGAGCAAGTTAAAAATGGGCAATTTTATGAAGCAAATGATGACTTCATAAACAATCTTTTATTCGATGCAAGAAGCCGTATAACGCCAGCTAATTAATAAAAAATTACCAACTTATTTTTTCTCTTGAATCGAGAGAAGACTTAATCAATATTCAAAATTACATTTTTGAA
>JADGDH010000133.1:2926-7656 GCA_016745015.1 Colwellia sp. | reverse complement strand
AATATGTTGATGTATAACATTAGTATAGCGATGTTAGTTACAGCTGTCATAAATATATCAAATTATATTTGCTGACTTTACTCTGGTTGCTTATTGCGTTTAATTATCAGTTAAACGCAATTATTGCGTTCAAGTTATCGTATAACTATCTACAGTGAAAAATGTTTCTTATTAGGTTTAGGGGTGTTTTTTTCTAAATTCGAAAGCCTTTACACAAGCGGGTAGTTCATAAAACATTGGAGCACCATTTATTCTATTTCCATTGTAGGCATCAGCCTCTTGTTGGCATACAGATTTGTCTTTTTTAAACTTAGTGAGGCACTCTTGGTAGATTTCTTTTTTTCTTGGTTCTAGTGCTTTTTGACGTGAACTTTCACATACTTTATCTAACCTAGCTTGTTCGATTTTTGTTGTGTTAGCTAGTACAGTAGAACTGTACAATGTTATTAGGCTGATGGTTATCAGAAAGCTGGTGAGTAATAGTGAATTTATTTTCATTCTATTCTCCTTGCTCTACAATAATATCAACTTGACGTTTGTTATTTTGCGGTGAAATAACAACTCGAATGGTTTGTTTTTCTTTTTTGTAAATTAACGTTAAACGTTCTCGTTTTTTCTCTTGAGAAATTGACTCGCCGAAATTCTGTTTGTAGAAATCAATGAGTTGTTCTTCAGTTGCCGAGGTGAAATAATTTAATACCGCAGGCATACTGTCAGTGAAATCGGCAAAAACTTGTGCATTCTCTATCACTGGAATTTCCACTGTAGGGATTAAAACAGCGTCAGCCTCATCATTCGCAAATGTTACTGAGCTTAAGCTTAATAAAACAGTAGCCACTAATAATGAGTATTTATGTGTTCGTGTTGTTGTCATTTAATCAATTCCCGTTGCGTTTATCTAACTAGATTAAATATATATGATTTTTATTAAGAGTGCGAGATTGCTTTTGATAATAAATCTTCACGATAGTGATCAACCCATAAAGCTGTAGCACCACAAATAGCAACAGGCATAATAACAAGGTTAACAATAGGGATCATAGAAAATACGGCAACAGTTATACCAAAACTATAGCTTAAGCCTTGATGTTGTTTTAATGCTTGCTTCATTACGGGAAAAGGTACTTTATGATTATCGAAAGGATAATCCTTATATTGTACAGCCATCATCCAAGCGACAAATAAAAACCAAATAACTTGCCCTATCACAGGTAGGATCCACATTAAAATAAAAAAGCCAATAGCGCGAGGGATATAATAAGCTAGTTTTGTCCATTCACGTGCTAATGTTCTAGGTGTATCTTTAACAACATCTAGCATACTACCACTTGGTGCTGCTTTTCCTATTAATATGCTTTCAATTTTTTCAGACAATAATCCATTAAAGGGTGCGGCTAACCAGTTTGCAGCAGTGCTAAACAAAAAAGAGAAAATAACTAATATGGTTATAACCGCTAAAGGCCATAGAACAGTGCTAAGCCAATCTAACCAACTGGGTAACCAGCCCATAAGTGTGGTCATGTAATGTTCTAGTTCTAGAAACAGAAAGTAAAATGCGCAGCTAAAAAGAATTAAATTAATTAATAAAGGTATAAAAACAAAGCGACGAATACCTTTTAAACGAATGAGCTCAAAACCTTTGAATAAATAACCAGCACCACTTTGAGCCATGGGAGTATTTGAAGAATAAAAATTGTGTTCAGTAGAATTAGACATATGAATAGTACGCATGATATTAATATACAGATTATAAAGTTTGTTAAAGCATAATTACAATACTAACATGTTACAAAATGCCACTGTTTCTGTTAGAATTTATTTTGTATTACTTTTTATTAAAAAAAAGCATAATAATAAAAATCTCAAATTTCCTTAGAAAAAACTCAATACAGGCATAATAATGGAAGATAACTTCAGAAACGCATTAATTATTCTTAGCGGTGTTGTTATTGCTGCTATCTTTATTCATGGTTTATGGACCATTAGAAAAGAAAAAAACCCTTATAAACTCAAAACAAGTAAAGAAAAAGTCAAACCACTGTCTAGAGACTTTGATCGTGGAGGTTTTGATCAAGATGGCGTAGGACAGGTAAAAGTATTAAAACAAGCTAATGAACCTGACGTTAAAAGTGAAAAAGACTTTGAGCAAAATATTAGCCTTGAAGAAATTAGTCATTTAGAAAATGGTCAACATGAAGAAACATACAGTGAACTTTCTTCTAATGAGTCAGTATCTATACATGATGTGGAGCTAAGTACGCAAGACACAAGAAAAAGTGAAATAGAAAATGAAGTAGAAGTAAAAGAAGAAATTACTTTAGAACAACCTATGTACCAACAACCCGTAACTAAGGCTAAACCATCAGCGGCAAAGTCGAGTAAAGCGACAAATAAAAAAGCAATATCTAGATCTTCTTCAAAAACACCCGTTAAAGCATCTTCTAAAAAAGAAGTTAAACGTAATCAAATGGAAATTAATTTTGGTGATGGTTTATCAGTTGATGATGAAACTATGCCAAGCATTAGCGTTGATGAAATTGATACTAAGCGTAAAACCCCAGCCAGAGTTAAAGATACTGAAACAGCTAAGCTTGATGCACAAATTATTATTTTAAGTGTTGTTATGCCTGCAAATCATCAAATGTCGGGAGCTGCTCTTTTACCAAGTTTATTAACGTTAGGCATGAAATATGGAGAGATGAATATTTTTCATCGCCATCAAGACAATGCAGGTAATGGTGCTGTAACGTTTAGTTTAGCTAATATGTTAAACCCAGGCTCTTTTGAATTAGATACAATGGAAACATTTGTTACACAAGGGGTTAGCTTATTTATGACCTTACCCAATGCTGGCGATCCTTTTGCTGCTTTTGAACAAATGTTATTGGCAGCTAAACAACTGGCTACTGAATTTAATGCACAATTACTTGATGATAAGCGCAATGTGATGACCAAACAAACAGAACAACATTATGTTAGTAAAATACGTGAGTTTGATAGACAGCATCGCCTTGCCAGCGTTGGGTAGTCAATACTTTATTTATTATCCTTGTTGATTGCCTTTACATTATTTATATTGAATTTTAAATGCCCATGCAAAATACCTCTTCTATTGTTGCCTCTCTTCAAACACAGGTGACTAAGCTTCACCAACAAATTAATCAATATAATCACCAATACTATGTGCTTGATCAGCCTAGTGTTCCTGATGCTGAATACGATAGGTTAATGCGTGATTTATTGAAAATAGAGCAAGAGTATCCTGCTTTAAAAACAATTGACTCGCCTAGTCAAAAAGTAGGTGGACAACCGCTTAAAGCTTTCACGCAAATTACTCACCAAGTACCAATGCTATCGCTTGATAATGTTTTTTCAATTGAAGAATGGCAAGCTTTTATTAAGCGTATTCAAGACCGACTAGCCAATGATGAAAATATTGTCATTTGCGCAGAGCCAAAGCTTGACGGTTTAGCGGTAAGCTTACGTTATGAACAAGGGGTTTTAATACAAGCGGCAACACGCGGTGATGGCAGCACGGGCGAAAATATTACTGAAAATATTCGAACCATCAAATCAATACCCTTAAAGCTTATTGGTCAAAGTGGTATTGATTACCCTGACATTATAGAAGTTCGTGGTGAAGTTTTTATGCCTAAAGCGAGCTTTGAAAAGTTAAATGAAATGGCAATAAAGAAAGGCGAAAAATCATTCGCTAACCCTCGTAATGCCGCTGCAGGTAGTCTGCGTCAGTTAGACTCTAAAGTTACTGCTAAGCGTAATTTAGCTTTTTATGCATATGGTTTGGGTTTTGTTGGAGATTTGTCTCCAGAAGGTTTAGCACTAAAGGGACATAGCTTCTTAAAATCTTCACATTATCAACGTTTGTGTCAGGTTAAAGCTTTAGGCTTACCTATGTGTCCTGAAGTACGTTTGCTAGATGATCAGCAGCAAGTGCAGGATTTTTATCAAGACATTCTTAATAAGCGTGACGGCTTAAGCTATGAGATTGACGGCACTGTACTGAAAGTTGATGATATTTCTCTGCAAGAAAAACTTGGCTTTGTCGCCCGTGCTCCCCGTTGGGCTATTGCTTATAAATTTCCTGCGCAAGAAGAGTTAACTACCGTTGAAGACGTTGAATTTCAAGTAGGGCGTACAGGTGCTATTACCCCTGTGGCACGTCTAAAGCCAATATTTGTTGGTGGCGTTACCGTTTCCAATGCCACTTTACACAACCAAGATGAAATTGAACGTTTGGGTTTGAAAATAGGTGACACAGTGATCATACGTCGTGCAGGCGATGTGATCCCACAAATTGTTTCTGTGGTGCTTGATAAACGCAACAATGATGCGAAAGATGTTGTGTTTCCAAAAACGTGCCCCGTTTGTAACTCAAAAGTTGCTAGAGTAACAGGTGAAGCTGTACTTCGTTGTACCGCAGGACTATTTTGCCAAGCACAACGAAAAGAAGCTATTAAGCATTTTGCTTCGCGCAAAGCGCATGATATTGATGGCTTAGGAAATAAACTAGTTGAACAATTAGTTGATGAAAACCTTATTAAAACCCCCGCTGACTTATTTGGTTTAACTGAAATTGACATAAGTACCATGGATCGCATGGGCGTAAAATCGGCAAAAAATTTAATTTCAGCGTTAAATAATGCTAAGCAAACAAGTTTAGCTAAGTTTATTTATGGACTTGGTATTCGAGAAGTTGGTGAGGCTACAGC
>JADGDH010000133.1:0-2826 GCA_016745015.1 Colwellia sp. | reverse complement strand
AATTTACTATTTATTTTACTGTTTATACTTATTCAAACGAACGTTGTGGCTAAAAGTGATGAATATGGAAAAGTTGAACTTACTAATAAGCAAGTAAGGGCACTACAATCGCTTAATGAACAACAATATGATCCACAAACTAAACAACCTCATAAAACGATACGCTTAAAAGTAACAAAATTGAAAGACAATCAAGGACAGATTTACTTAGGTGCAATAGTCAGTCGTGCTGAGTTATCATCATATTTAGCAACATTAGAGCAGTTATTAGGAAATGATTTTCAGAAATACCGTGCCTTGCAAGCTGCGCGTGACCATCAATTGTTCCATATGACTTTACTTACTCCACGAGAATACCAATTAGCTGACAAAACATTAGTTGAAAAGTTATTGGCGCCAGATTTTAATAACAATTTTTCTAGTCAGCTTAGTGTGACTTTATTAGGTTTAGGTAAAGTAGAAAAAGCAGATAAAAGCAGTTACTTTGTTGTAGCCCAAAGTAATGATGCTCAACTTATTCGGCAACGTTTTTTACTAAACAATAAAAACTTTCATGTCACGTTAGGCTTTGATCCTGACGATATTTATAATGTAAAGAAAGATAGCTCAACGTTGATAAATCCATAAAGAATAAACTAAGCTCTAGTCATTCGCCAAAAAGCAACGCCAGCAGTAAAGAATAAAATCATTGGATAAAATGCATGAGAAATTACTGCTAATGGAGAAATACCTAATGTTGCCCCTAATAATAAAGCTTGTGCACCGTAGGGCAATAAGCCTTGATTAATACAAGCGAAAATATCTAATAAACTGGCTGATTGTGCTGGCGTTAATTCGCCATCGGTGGCTAAATTTTTTGCGGTTTCTCCTGTGATAATAATTGATACAGTATTATTAGCAGTAAAAAAATTACAACCAAATGTTAATCCCGCAATACCAAGGCCAGCTGCGCGTTTTTTATTGTAAGGGCTTAATTTTCTTGCCAATGACTCAATGGTTTGTGTTAAAGCAGCTAACCCTCCTTGATGACGAATTAATTCACTTAACCCACCAATAAATAAAGATAAAATAAAGATATCTTGCATGCTAGTAAAGCCAGAATTGATATCATTTACCAAAGCTGATAGTTGGTAATCATTATTCAACATACCAATAACGGCAGCTAACACTATGCCTAAAGCTAACACTACAAACACGTTCACACCCGACAGGGCTAATACTAAAATAACTATATAAGGAACAATACCTATAATATCGGCGTCACTAGTCATCTCATAGTTTATACTTTGCCCTAAAATGGCAAAAATAATTAAACATATGATGGCGGCAGGTACAGCAAATTTGAAGTTAATTTTAAACTTATCTTTCATGTGTGCGCCTTGGCTTCGTGTTGAGGCAATAGTTGTGTCAGAAATTATTGATAGGTTATCACCAAAAATAGCACCAGAAATTAAGCAACCTGCAACTAAGGCAGAATCTAATCCTGCTGACTCAATAAAGCCTAAAGCGATGGGGGCAATGGCAGCAATGGTACCCATTGATGTACCCATAGCAGTTGATAAAAAAGCAGCAACTAAAAATAATCCTGGTAGTAATAAATAAGTAGGAAAAACAGCTAAACCTAATTGTACACTTGCATCAACACTACCAGTAGCTTTGGCTACTGTTGCAAAAGCGCCTGCAAGTAAATAAATAATGCACATGGTCATTATGTTTGAATGACCGGCACCATTAATAAATTGTCCTATTTGTTTATCAATAGAATCTTTGCCTAGCGCTTTACCTAAATAGAGTGCAACAAAGATAGCGGGAATAATGGCGATGCTAGCAGGGAGTTGATAAAAAGCAAATTCAGCTCCTTGAAGAGTCAGGATAACGCCAGTGCCTAAAAATATTCCAAGAAATACGGCAAAAGGCAGTAATGCGGTTAGGCTTTTTTTACTAGATTTAGATTGCTCTACAGCAATAGGGTTGTTCATAAGTATTATTCTTATTTTTAAGGTATAGATTATGATTCATTATATTCATTAAATCATCGTTGTGTGAAGAAGTGTGATATAAAAAATAATAAATTACTATATTACAACTATTACATACTCGTTAGGGTTTATGGTAAACTCTCGCCAATTTTAAACTCTTTAATATTTAAGTAAGTGAAATATATGTCTGACAACAAATTCGAAACAATTGAACAACGTGTAAGCTATGGTGTAGGTCGTCAACTTGGTGATCAATTACGTAATAATCCTTTTAAAGATTTTGATATTACTGCTGTTCAAGCTGGTATTGCTGATGCGTTAGCTAATGCTGCTAGCCAAGTAGCTGATGAAGATTTAAACGAAGCTTTTTCTGTAGTATCTAAAAAACTACAAGAGCAAGAGGAAATTATTGCAAAAGAAAAATCAGCTGAAGGCGAAGCTTTTTTAGCTGAAAATGCTAAACGTGATGAAGTAACGGTAACTGAGTCTGGCTTACAGTATGAAGTAATTGTTACTGGTGAAGGTGAAAAACCAACAGCAGCTAGCACTGTTCGTGTTCATTACCACGGTACTTTTTCTAATGGTGATGTTTTTGATAGTTCAGTTGAACGTGGTCAACCGGCAGAATTTCCAGTTGGTGGCGTAATTGCTGGTTGGACAGAAGCACTACAGTTAATGACTGAAGGCAGCAAATGGAAATTAACTGTTCCTTATAACTTAGCTTACGGTGAGCAAGGCTCACAAGGTGCTATTCCTCCTTATGCGACGTTAGTGTTTGATGTGGAATTACTTAGTATTAATAGCTAATTTAACTATTTTAAAGCCCTCAATTGAGGGCTTTTTTTTG
>JADGDH010000132.1:3960-7707 GCA_016745015.1 Colwellia sp. | reverse complement strand
TAAATTATTTTGGTGTTTGTAGGTCGGCACGAGTGGAGCGAGGCCCGACAATTTGTCGAGCATAGTGCGTCGAGGCAAGCATCGACCTACATTAAACCTGAGTTGAATTATGTTACTTAGCTATATTATTATTTAATTCATCATAGAGTGTTTCAAATTGCTTAGTTAAATTATGTTTAGGGGCAAAGTGAATAAGGGGGCTAGATTGCTGATGAGACTCTTTCATTTTAACTGAGCTAGTCAACCTTGACCCTAGTATAGGGTAGCCTGCCTCAATCAATTCATTAACCAATTGTAATGGTAACTTTGCCCTAGGTTGAAATTGATTAACAATTACCCCTTCTATGGTTAAGTTTTCATTATGATCTTCTTTAATTTCAAAAATAGCTGATGATACACTTTCTAATGAACTTTTTGAAAAAGCATCACAATCAAAGGGGATAAGCACACTGTCAGTAGCAATAAGTGCCGACTTAGTATAAAAATTTAACGCTGGCGGCGTATCTATATATATTTCATCATAAAACTCTTCTAGCGCTTCAAGTGCTTTTTTTAATGCGAAAATTTTATAACGGGACTCCAGTTTGTGCTCTATTTCTGGTAATCGTTTACAGGCAGGCATAATAAATAAGTTATTGAATTCTGTTTGAAAAACAAATTCGTTAGCTGGTTTTGCCACTTCAAAAAAACCAACTTTTTGATCTAAATAATCAGCAATTGAGCAATCATATTCTGCATCACCAAGTAGGTATTGTGTAGAATTTGCTTGGGTATCAAGGTCTATAACTAAAGTACGCTTACCTCTGCTTGCACTAATCGCAGCTAAATTACACGTTATGCTAGTTTTTCCTACGCCACCTTTTTGATTAAAAATAACTCTACGCACGCTAGCACCTTCCTCAGAAATATCATTCTATAATTACATCAATTATGACATACGATGGCAGAGAAAAATTATCAAATATTTATCAAAAGCAAAAAAAACTAACTAAATATAATATTTAGTTAGTTTTTATATAACAATGTTAACCATTATTTTGCAGCAATAGATGCTTTTTCTACAGTAGCAGTTAATTGGTCAATTTTAGCCGTTAATTCTTCAATTTTTGTGTCTGTATCTGAAGAGTCAAAACCAAGCTTTTTACGTACGTCTTGAACGCGTTGATCGACAAGTGTTTTTTCTTTGATTTTAACTTTAGTATCTTCTTCAATTTTTTCGCCTTTTGATACTAATTCATCAAATATACGATTTGCACCGTCATTTATTTTCTCGTAACGCCCCTGTATTTCGTCAAAACCTTTACCATAAGCTCCTAAACCAGCTAACCAAATTTTACGAGTTACATCTTCAGTTGTTTCTATTACTTTTTTCACATTACTTTTAGTCATTTTATACTCCAAAATTTACATTAAATTCGTAGGTCATTTCTCAACATTGGGGCTATGTTAATTAAATAATTTAGAAAGCGCATACTAATTAATAGAATATTTACTCTTGAAAAATATTAGAGCTTGTTGACCTTTGCTGGTTAATTCATAAATTTATCATGAAAACTATAATTATTAGTTTGTTGTTTCTAATTTATTAAGATTAAATGAGTAATTAAAAAAACTAAAATAGGTGGAAGGTTCAATATGTCAAAATTAACAGAAAAAAAACTAAGAAAAACAATTGACAATGCACAAACTTATGACGAATACAAAGATGCTTGTGAATTATTAGACGAATTAACCGGCAACAATGTATGGAAGGCAGAAGTCGAAAGTCCATTTTATGATTATGAACTTATTCAGCATCGTTTAGATAGCATGAAAAAAGCTCGCATGAATAATGATATTGACAGTTTAGTTGCGATTCTTTGTGAAGGATTACACGGAAATTTAGGCAACATTGGAAATTCAGAGCTTTATCAAGTATGTAATATAGGAACCAAGCACCTTATTGAAGAGTTTAATGAAGAAGTTAAACAATCACTTGAAACTATTTATTTAGACGATACCCATTTAAATTTATATGAAAAAAAGGATTTTTTTGATCGAATATCTCAAGCTTATGGACAAACAGCATTAATTCTTTCTGGTGCAGCTGGTTTAGGCTTTTTCCACTGTGGTCTTGTCAAAACATTATTAGAACGAGATTTGCTTCCCAGTGTAGTATCAGGCTCTAGTGCTGGTTCTTTATTTGCGGCATTAATAGGTACGCGAACAAAAGAAGAAGCATTAGCAGAACTAACCCCCGAAACAATTCATGCAAAGTTTGCTCATGTGTTTGATTTTGCCACGCCTTTTAGTGAGTCTATTTTTGATCCTACCGCTCTCGAAAATACCATTATTGATATGTTCGATTTAATGACCTTTGAAGAAGCCTATTTAAAAACAGGTATAGAAATAAATATCAGCGTTTCTCCTTTAGATTTACACCAACAAGCAAGGTTGTTAAATCATATATCTGCACGTAATGCTATCATCTGTACAGCAGTTAGAGCGTCAACAGCATTACCTTATGCATATCCCCCAGTGCAATTGTGTGCAATGACCTCTCAAGGAGAGGTGCGACCTTATATTGCTAATAAAAAGTTTGCTGATGGTTCTATTTCTTTAGATATACCTATTCAACAACTTTCAAGAATATATGGTGTTAATTACACTATTGTTTCTCAAACAAACCCTTTGGTTACGCCATTTTTGCCACGTACAGATAAATTTAAAAATAGCTCTTTTTCGATGGCTGCAAATTATATTAAGCAATCACTGCGCCATACAAGTGTCTTTGGTTGCAATGCAATAGAAAAAGTTGTACCTACAAACATGGCTAAACTCACAGTACACAAAGCGCGTTCAGTTTTAGAACAATCTTACATGGGTGATATCAATGTAGTCCCTAAAAGAACACTAGAAAATATAACTAAAATATTTTCAAACCCTACTGTTAGTTCTGTTCGACAACAAATACAGGAAGCAGAAAAAGCGGCGTGGCCATTAATTTCTAGAATTGAAACTACAACTAAAATAAGTCGTACAATTAGATTTTACAGACATAAATTAAAAATTGAGCTAAGAGAAGAACATAAAGCAAACGTAAAAAAGGCAAGCTGATTTAAGCATGCAAGACTTATGACCAATTTTAATAAAACCTGATTATTGTTGGTCATAACCAATATTTTTAATAATTACACCCAAATAGTTTCATCCGTGAAATAGCATTATTATAGAAAATATGCTTGAAAAATCATCTAGAGTTATATATGAAAAACTAACTCCCAAGCACTTCAAGCAGGTTATTAAACTTGCTAATGAAGTGCATGGTGATGGTTACTTAAATGATAAAAACATTATAGATTGGGTGGCGCGCGGCATAAGTAACAATATTAATTGTGGTTATGTGGCACTGCTTGATTACAATTCAAGTAGTGAAACCAAATATAAGCTCATTGGCTTTCGCATCACCTTTGCCGCTGAACACTGGCAAACAGATCAATGGTGTAGCCCTAATTTATGGACAATACCCAAAGATAAATGCTGCTATTTCAAATGTAATACTGTCGATGAAAATTATCGTGGTTTAGGTGTTGGGAAAAAACTTCTACAACTTTCTATTTGCGCGGCTAAAAAACAAGGCGCTCAAGCAGGTATTGCACACTTATGGAAACAAAGCCCTAATAACAGTGCTGTCGCCTATTTTACTCACTGTGGCGGTGAGTTAGTAAAGTCTCATCCTAATAAATGGAATGAAGAAAGCAAACAAGG
>JADGDH010000132.1:0-3860 GCA_016745015.1 Colwellia sp. | reverse complement strand
TGCCAACTAATAGCTTGTTTGCCATTTTTCACTAACCAAGCATTGGCTTTTGAAAAATGCTTACAGCCAAAGAAACCACGATAAGCTGACAGTGGTGAGGGATGCGGGCCATTTAATACTAAATGTTTATCAACATCTATACCTTCACCTTTTAGTGCTTTTTTTTGCGCGTGAGCACCCCAAAGAATAAAAACACATCCATCATTATGTTGATTAATTTGTTCAATTATTTTATCGGTAAATATTTCCCAGCCTAACTTAGCATGAGAGTGTGCTTGTCCTTGTTGTACTGTTAATACAGTATTTAGCAATAAAACGCCCTGTTGCGCCCAAGCAGTTAAATTACCATGGTTTGGCGTAGTAAAGTTATCAATATCAGTCGTTAGTTCTTTGTATATATTCACTAACGACGGTGGTATTTTTACACCATGCTGAACGGAAAAAGCTAAACCATGTGCTTGAGGAATGGTTCCTGAGATCCCATGGTATGGATCTTGACCTAAAATAACGACGCTAATATCAGCTAAATCGTTAAATTCAAAAGCGTGCAAAACATCTTCCTGTTTAGGGAATATTGAAATGCCTTGCGCTCTTTGTTTCGCAATTTCAGCTTGTAACTGGCAAAAGTAATCTTGCGATTGCTCTTGCTTGATTATCTGTTGCCAGTGAGTTTTGATCATAGCCATTAGCGCCTTACTTTAAACTCTACTTAAGAAGGTAAGCACGTAAATCAGCAAATTCACTACTCATTTCTTCTGATAAAATAGGCTCGCCTGCACAATTAGCTAATTCTTTTGGTAAACCTAACGGTTGACCTAAAATACTTTCAACTACCTCTTTAAACTTAGCAGGATGAGCTGTACCTAAGAAAACACCAAATTCACCGTCAACAGCGCTATATTGTAATGCTTTATAAGCAACAGCGGCATGTGGCTCACTAATATAACCTAATTTACTTAAGCCAATAACCGTTGATTGTGTTTGCTCTTCATCAATAGACACTGAACTAACACAACCGTCTTCAACAATACCCGATTTAAGCATGTGCTCTACGCGCGGCCAGTTATTTGGGTTACTCACATCCATTGCATTTGAAATGGTGGCAATCGTTTTATTTGGTGTCCACTCACCTGTTTCTAAATAACGTGGCACAGTATCATTTACGTTAGTAGCAGCAATAAAACGTTTAATTGGTAAGCCCATCGCTTTAGCAAATAAACCTGCCGTTAAGTTACCAAAATTACCACTTGGAATAGAAAAAACTATATCGCCTAAGTTTGTTTTGGCACGAGAAAGCTGAGCCATAGCCTCAAAGTAATAACAAATTTGAGCCAATAAACGACTAATATTAATTGAGTTGGCAGAGTTTAAACCAATAGTGCTTGCTAGCTCGTTATCATCAAATGATTTTTTAACTAACGCTTGGCAATCATCAAAATCACCGTCAACCATCAGCGTTTCAATGTTACCACCTAAGGTAGTAAACATTTTTTCTTGTAACAATGAGATTTTACCTTTGGGATACATGATCACTACACGAATATTATCAATACCATGAAAAGCATGGGCAACCGCAGCACCTGTATCACCTGAAGTGGCTGTTAAAATAGTTAATGGCTTCTTTTGACCCGTAGCTTTGGCATCTTTAGCAACAAAGGCTTGTAAGCACTTTGCCATAAAACGAGCACCAAAATCTTTAAATGCTAGTGTTGGCCCATGGAACAATTCTAAAATAGCGCGATCATTGCAAATAGGTTGTAATACCGCAGGAAAGTTAAAAGCATCTGTTACTATTTCTGTTAACTCTTGTTCATTGAGATCTTCTTCAACAAAAGGTGTTAATATTTTTACGCTGCGCTCAACCAATGGCAGCGCTAAAAGCTCATCAATATTATCAAATTTAGGCATGGTTTTTGGAAAGAATAAACCTTGATTTTTACCTAAGCCTTGCTTAACTGCTTGAGCAAAGCTTACTTGCTCGTCATTTTCTTTTAAATTATAAAATTTCACTTTATTTTCCTGATAAATTCGTAATTACTTACTAAGCGTGAACAAATATTTTGAAGTCGCTTGGGTATACAGTTATATTTCAATAGCACCCGTTTCATCAACTTGGCAAACATGAACAAAGCCAAGAGCTGTTTGTAGGTAGTTTTCTTGCAACCATAATGCATAGCGTTGAGCTTGTTGCTGGCTATCGCAAATACAAAATAACGTTGGTCCCGAGCCAGAAATACCAACAGCATGTGCACCTTCAGCCATCAAGTAATCATGGGCTTGTTGATACTTTGGTAATAAATTTGTTCTATAAGGCTCAGCCACAACATCAGTCAATACTGAAAAGGCTTGAGCTTTATCTTGTCTGTGACAGGCATCAACAAAGGTTGCTAAATTTTGACCATAGCTTATCACATCGCCACGACTATAACTTGTTGGCAGCACATCACGCGCCGCTTTAGTTGAGACTTCAATACCAGGATAGGCCATCACATAATAACAATCATTAAAGCCTGGCAATATACGACTAATGACTTCACTGTCTGGCACCATCAATTGTAAACCACCTAAATAGCAAGGGGCAACATTATCATAATGTAAACTTCCACTGATTTGAGCTTCCATTTGACCTGTCATTTTTAACACGATTTTTTCATCAAACCTAAAGTCTTGATACTTAGCATAAAAAGCGTTTAAACCTGCAAGCGCAGCAACAACTGAACAAGCACTAGAGCCTAAACCACTACCTACAGGCATTTTTTTATCTAGTGTCATTTGTACTGGCACAATGGCTTGATTTTCAGCTAATAATGCTTGATTAAATAACTGTAAACACGACCAAACAATATTGTCTTCTTTCGCTTTTGGTAGTTTGTTGGCAAAAGCGCCAACAACAATTAAGCTATCTTGCTGAACACTTGATACAGAATTTTTCACTGCGCTTTCAACAGTAACTACATCACCTAGCAATGTACCGTCAATAGGCTTAACCGCTAACCCTAAAACATCAAAGCCAACACTTACATTACCGATAGAAGCTGGAGCAAATACAGATACACTTTGCTTTGTAGTTGCGCTACTAGAAAACTTTTCACTCGTTGCTGAAACCATTAGTGCTGTTGCTCCCAAGCTAATGTTCGTAAAATATCACCAAATACACCCGCAGCTGTTACTGCGGCGCCTGCGCCATAGCCTCGTAAAACAAACGGTAATGGTTGGTAATAACGACTATGAATTGCCAACGCATTTTCACCATCTTTAATGCTATAAAGAGGATGGTTAGCATTTACCGCTTCAATAGAAACTTGGCATTTACCGTCAACAATATTGCCTATATAGCGTAATACTTTTCCTTCTGCTTTAGCTATTTCACAGCGCGTACTTACTTCACCATCAAGTTTTGATAAATTCACCATAAATTCATCAACAGTACCACTGTCATCAAAATCATTCGGTAATACAGATTCAATATTAATATCACTAAGTTCTAATTGCATACCTGATTCACGCGCCATAATTAACAATTTACGAGCTACATCCATACCGCTTAAATCATCACGAGGATCAGGTTCGGTAAAGCCATTTTCTTTCGCTATTGCCGTGGCTTCTGATAACGACATACCTTCATCTAACTTACCAAAAATATAAGATAGAGAACCAGAAAGAACACCTTCAAAACGCTGTAGCTGATCACCCGCTTTAATCAAGTTTTGTAACGTATCTATAACAGGTAAGCCAGCGCCAACAGTTGTTTCATATAAAAAGCGACGATTAGTTTTTTGTGCTGTAGAGCGAAGCTCTTGATAATACTGCCATGAATCTGTATTGGATTTTTTATTTGGCGTAACAACATGAAACCCTTC
>JADGDH010000131.1 GCA_016745015.1 Colwellia sp. | reverse complement strand
GCTTTTACAAGATTTGGTTCATAATGGCTATCAACATTTTGCTAAACAAGCCTTAGTAGAAAGAAAACAAGCATTATTACCACCCTTTAGTTTTCAAGCCTTATTTCGTGCAGAGGCAAATTATCCTAGTTACCCTGAAAAGTTTTTGCGAGTATTAACTGAATATCCACTCGCTAATTGTCAATTTGCTGGCCCTGTTCCTGCAGCCATGGAAAAAAAGGCTGGGAAATTTCGTTATCATTTGATCTTACAAGCAAAGTCAAGAAAAGAGCTACACATTGCTATTTTGCAATTACTAACCATTATTCCCAATAACGAATGGCAAAGTAAGGTGCGTTGGAGCTTAGATATCGATCCTATTGATTTAAGCTGGTAGTTTATGGTCATGTTACTTGTAATTAGAAATCACTTAAGTATAAAATAGCTAACATTCTCCGCGACTCTTCTGTAGTTCATGTCAAACCAAGATTATATTTCACGTACGCCTCCAAAAAAGAAAAAAAATAGCCCTTACAAAAAAAAATCGGCTGAACCAACACCAACTGTGTCAGTTAAAGCCAAGCTAATCGGCGCAATTGTTATCATATTAATTGCAGCTTTCTCTTACAGCTTATGGTTTTTGAAAACGAGTACAATAACAAAAACGCCTATTGAATCTCAAAGCAAGATAACAACAACAAAAGAACAACACTTGCCTGAACCTCCTACAGAAAAGTGGACTTACGTTGAGAACCTAAAAACTAAAGAAATTGAAGTTGGTCAATACGAAGTAAAGCAAAATGGCCCATATAAAATGCAATGTGGATCGTTCAAAAAGCAATCTCAAGCAGAAGCACTCAAAGCTAAAATGGCTTTTGCAGGTATTGAAAGTCAAATTCAAACAGCCCAAGGCAAAAATAGTACTTGGTATAAGGTCGTATTAGGACCTTATGCGCGTAAGCGTGCTGCAGAAGAAGACAAACACAAGTTACGGAACAACAAAATTAATGGCTGCCAAATTTGGCTGTGGAAGTAGTTTTCGCCAACAATTAACCAATAAACTTAATTTTATCCTTGAAAAGTCAGTAATAATCCCAACTTAACTTACAACAAAAATGTATTTATTCAGATTGGAGTTAATGTGACTACTATCGTTTCAGTTAGACGCAATGGCAAAGTAGCTATTGGTGGTGATGGCCAAGTATCGCTTGGTAATACAGTAATGAAAGGTAATGCTAAAAAAGTACGCCGTTTATATAACAATAAAGTATTAGCTGGCTTTGCTGGTGGTACTGCTGATGCATTTACTTTATTTGAACGCTTTGAAAGTAAACTTGAGCAACACCAAGGTCACTTAACCAAAGCTGCTGTCGAGTTAGCAAAAGACTGGCGCAGCGATCGCGCCTTAAGAAAACTTGAAGCTTTACTTGCTGTCGCTGACGAAACAGCCTCCTTAATTATTACTGGCAATGGTGATGTAGTTCAGCCAGAAAATGATTTAATTGCCATTGGCAGCGGCGGTAATTTTGCTCAATCTGCCGCTACAGCTTTATTAGAAAATACCGAATTAAGCGCTAAAGAAATTGTTGAAAAATCCTTAACAATCGCAGGCAATATTTGTGTATTTACCAACCAATCTCAAACGATAGACGAATTGTAGATCGGCCTTTAGGTCATTAATATTTTATGATGGGCTAAAGCCCAACCTACATAAATCTTGAGGAATAAAACATGTCAGATATGACTCCCCGCGAAATTGTTCATGAATTAGATAGCCACATTGTTGGGCAAAGTGATGCGAAACGTGCTGTTGCCATCGCCTTACGAAATCGTTGGCGCCGTATGCAGTTAAACGAAGAACTGCGCAATGAAGTTACACCTAAAAATATATTAATGATAGGCCCAACAGGTGTTGGTAAAACTGAAATTGCTCGACGTTTAGCTAAACTAGCCCGTGCTCCTTTTATTAAAGTTGAAGCAACAAAATTCACTGAAGTTGGCTATGTGGGTAAAGAAGTAGAAACCATTATTCGTGATCTTGCCGACATGGCAATAAAAATGGTTAAAGAAGATGAAATGAAACGCGTGCAGCATTTAGCTGAAGAAGCCGCTGAAGAACGTGTTTTAGACGTTTTACTACCTCCTGCACGCGATGGGTTTGGTAATACTGAGAAGGCTGATACTGAAAGTGACAATAGCAATACTCGTCAAATTTTCCGTAAAAAATTACGTGAAGGTAAGTTAGACGATAAAGAAATTGAACTTGACCTAGCAGCGCCACAAGTGGGTGTTGAAATTATGTCGCCTCCTGGCATGGAAGACATGACTTCACAACTACAAAGTATGTTCCAAAACATGTCTAGCGATAAAACCAAAAAACGTAAACTAAAGATTAAAGATGCTTTCAAAGTGCTACAAGAAGAAGAAGCAGCAAAAATAGTTAACCAAGATGATATTAAGCAAAAAGCAATTTATGCGGTAGAACAAAATGGTATTGTTTTTATTGATGAAATAGACAAAATTTGTAAGCGTGCTGACAGTAACAGCGGCGGCGATGTATCACGCGAAGGTGTACAACGTGATTTATTACCACTTGTAGAAGGCTCTACCGTAAGTACTAAACATGGCATGATTAAAACAGATCATATCCTTTTTATTGCCTCTGGTGCATTCCAAATGGCTAAACCATCTGATTTAATTCCTGAATTACAAGGTCGTTTACCTATCCGTGTTGAACTAAAAGCACTAACTACAGAAGATTTTGTTAGAATACTAACAGAGCCTTTTGCTTCATTAACTGAGCAATACATCGCATTATTAGCGACTGAAGGTGTGAACATTGAGTTTAGTGAAAATGGTGTTCAAGCTATTGCTAATGCAGCTTGGCAGGTAAATGAAACCACTGAAAATATTGGTGCTCGTCGTTTACATACCATGATGGAGCGATTAACCGAAGAACTATCTTTTCATGCTGATGAACGCTCTGGTGATACCATAGTTATTGATAAAAGCTATGTTGATAAAACCTTAGATGATGTGATTAAAGACGAAGATTTAAGCCGCTTTATTTTATAAAATAATTATCTTTATTGACCTAAATTTATGAATATTAGAAGTTTCATAATCAACACAAATAAAAAAAAACTCACCATTAACTTTGTTAATGGTGAGGTTGCTTATTTAGGTTTTGAGTATTTGCGCGTTTTTGCACCTACAATGAGTAATTCTACAAAGCAAAAAACTTTAGTTACTCATAAAAAATCAGTAATATTAAATGCAATAGAGAATGTTGGTAAACATGGTTATCGGTTTGTTTTTGATGATCAACACAGCGCTATATATTCTACTGAATATATAGCGCTGCTTATAGAAGAGTTTAAGCAACGCTGGCAACATTACCTAGCAGAATTAAAAGCCTCAGGACATTCTCGTGAAACGATGATCGATATAACACAATTGTAACTTCCATACGCTATACGGTAAATCGACTTACTTCATTATTAAGCACTTGAGCTTGCTGCGAAATTTGTTCACTCATGTGCTCATTTTGCTTAGCTGATTCACCTGAATTTTCAGTAACATCCCGAATCATAACAACATGCTCATTTACTTCTGAAGCAACCGTCGTTTGCTCTTGAATTGCAGTAGCTATAGCGCTGTTCATATCCACGATTAACGAAACATCTTGCGCTATTTCTTCTAACATCATTCCCGCTGAGCTAGCTTGTTTTGCACTCTCTTCACCTTGATCTCGACATGTTGCCATTAACTTAACTATTTCTTGAGTGCGCTTTTGCAATAAACCAATAATAGTTTCAATTTCTTGTGTTGAATCTTGTGTTCTACTTGCTAATGTTCTAACTTCATCAGCAACCACAGCAAAACCACGACCTTGCTCTCCTGCTCTTGCTGCTTCTATCGCCGCATTCAGCGCTAATAGATTAGTTTGCTCAGCAATACCACGAATTACCCCAAGTACAGAGGCAATAGTAATACTCTCTTTTTCTAATTCTTTAACAACATTTTCTGAATCCACTAATTTTTCCGACAAGTTAGCAATTTGGCTAATTGTTTGATCAACACCTTGCTTCCCCTTATCGGCATTATTGTTAGCCGTTTCTGCTTTTAATGCTGCATCACGCGTATTATTAGCAATTTCATCAACAGTTGCTACCATTTCAGTTACGGCAGTAGCAACCAAATCTGTTTGCTGCATTTGAGTTTCAACACCGTCATTAGCCTGATAAATATTTTTACTCAAACTTCCTGTTGCTAAATTAAGTGCTACAACAGAGCTATTCACCTCAACAATTAAACCTCTAAAGCTAGTAAGCATTTGATTAAACACATTGGCCATACCCGCTAATTCATCATCACCGTTCATATTAACGTTAACTGTTAAGTCATTAGTTTTAGAAATTTGCTCCATCACTTTTTGTAAATAAGTAATACGTGACAAAATATTTTTACTAATTGCCCAAGCTAAAAGTATTCCCATAATAAGTACAACAAAAAATAAACTATAGGCCATAGTATTTACGAAACCAGTATTATCTATAACAGCTTGCTGAGTTTTTTTAATTAGCTGTTCAAGTATGCCATCAACTTGATGAACCGTTGCTCTCATTTCAGCAAGCACCCCCATTTTAGAGTGATACCCCAACTGCTTTTGTACAGAAACTAAATTTAAAAAACGTGCTTCGTAAATATCTAAAGAATCAATTATTTGAATTTTTCTATCCGATAAAAAGTTACTGTTGTTTACATTAGAAATAAGTTTTGCTACATTTTCTTTCAACCGATCAACATACTTTTCGTCAAGGCGTAACATGAAATCTTTTTCATTACGTCTTAATTGTAACATTTCACTCCGAAGTTGGTAATTATCGCTACCTATTAGCTCTTCAACATCATGCACTGCACCTCGAAGTTCTCCATACAAACCATCCTTAGCGTGCAAACCTATTCGTTGCTGCATTTCTACTAACGTTTTAAAATACTGGTTATATTTTGTCAATATAGATTGCATCGCTGAAAATTCATTAAGTACTAACCCATCACTTTCTAAATCTTGTTTTAAGAGACTAACTTGCTGTTGTAATGCTTTCATACCCTTATCAAATTGATCAAAATACTTAAGATCTTTACGCGCAAGAAAATCTTTTTCGTTACGCCTTAACTGCAACACTGAGCTTTCAATCTTACCAACATTAGTAGCAACTACAATATCGTGCTGAAGCACCTTACTCGCATACACTAACAATCCAAGCATTAGCGTCATAGCAAGCACCAAAATTCCTGTGTTAACAATTAACTTATGTTTAATAAGCATATTTTTAAACCTCCATTGTAAAAATCAATCAACAAAAAAACTAAAAACAGATATAAGCCAACCTGTTGTACGTGCCCATAACTCTCTAATACTGAACTATTTTTAAACATTAAATATGTTCTATTTTTGGTAAAGTACCAATACCTATTAAAGAGAGTTTTACATTAAAATACAAGTCACTATTTTATTTTCATTACAACAAGTTATACTAACAGTTCCTTTTCTATTAACTCGAAGATTATTTTTATGGAATATAATACCTCACAATTATGTGACATTTATGCAGACTTAGTTGATGTTGTTGATCCTATTTTTAGTAATTATGGTGGTCGACATTCTTTTGGTGGCACAGTAGTAACCATCAAATGCTTTGAAGGCACAGGATTAATTGAAAAGATCGTGGCAACAGATGGCACAAGTAAAGTACTCGTTATTGACGGTGGAGGCTCAACCAGACGCGCAATAATTGATATTAATATTGCCGAAACTGCCGAAAAAAATGGTTGGGAAGGTATAATATGTTACGGCAGCGTTCGCGATGTTGACGCCATAGAAGATATTGAGTTAGGTATTCAAGGCTTAGTTTCCATTCCTGTTGGCGCTAATGACAATGAATTTGGTGAACGTGATATTGCCATAAATTTTGGAGGAGTCACTATTTTACCTGATGACCATATTTATGCGGATAATACTGGCATTATTTTATCGCCAGAGCCATTATATATTGAATAATATCAATTAAACTAGTGCCAATTAACTGCTAGCCTTTAAAAGAATCACTGATTCAGCTTAGCTTTTGGGTGTTGAGAAAACCACTTTTTAAGCCATATTTCTATTTCATCTGGAACAACACCTCTATTAATAATGTCACCTTGCACTAGGTTACCACCCATTGCTATATAGTTATTAGCTATTTCATGCTTATCTATATTAGTGCCAATTAAGGGTAATTTCATACTGCGAGTTAATGTAATTAAAGCATTAATGATAGCTTTACCAGCTAAACTATCTTCACTATCCCCGCTATTTCCTAGTTCTTGGCAGTTTATTTTTACTTGATGAATAGCCATCTTCCTCAAATAGCGTAACGATTCATAACTACCCGAAAAATTATCAATAGCAATAGTAATATCTAATGATTTTAACTGGTCAATGGTATTCTTCGCTCGTTGACATGCAGAAAGCATTACTTCTTCATTTAGCTCTATCATTAAATACTTACCAGCAATATTGTAATTTTTCATTTGCTGTTCAATATAATCAACTAGGTCAGGTTCAAGTAAGTTTTTACTCGAAAGATTAACTGAAACTCGTTGATATACGCCTAACTTATGAAGAGAGAACAAAGACTTAAATGCCTGCTTGAACATCTGTTTTGTTAACAGATAAACCTCACCACTGTGCTCAGCTAAATCAATAAAGTCAACCAATTCAAGAGGATCATTTTCATTAGCATACCAATGTACTTTTAATTCAAAACCAACAATAGAGTTATCATTAATATTAACCTGTGGTTGCAAGTACCAACGTAAATCCTCTGACAAAATATTTTGACGTAAACACTCCATTAAACGAAGCTGTTGCTCAGTATACAAAACAGCACTGTTATCAAAATATTGAATGGCTTGTTCATTAACCGATGCCTTTAATAAGGCATCGGTTGCATGCGATACAATTTCATCAACATTATTGCCATGTTCCCCACTAATAGCCACACCAAAAGCTAATTCAAAATTTAATGAAAAACTCTTAAAGCTCATGGCTTCAGGAACAGCTTTAGCAAGTTGCTGACATAGATTATCAATAACACTTTTTGTATCATGATTGGTATTAGATAAATCAAAAACCACTAAAAAATCCAAGCCATGTAATCTAGCTAACTTCACTGTTTTAGAGTCAGTATCAAAACTCAATAAATTTGGATTTTTCTCCACACTTTTTTTCAAGCAAAAGGCTAGCTGCAATAGCAAAATATCAGAATTATTGTGTCCTAAAATTTCATTTACTTGTTGAAAATTAACAGGCTTAAATACGACAGCTGCTAATTGAGAGCTTTTAGTTTCCTTTAGTGCTTGAGCAAATTGTTTTAAAGCGTGTTGAGCATTTGGCAGATTAGTCGCTGAATCGTGGGTATAACTAAATAACTCTTCTTGGGAAACATTATGAACAGGGTATGGTTCAGTATTTTTACCAACAAACTTGTTCATCAATTTCCAGAAAAAAAAGGCAATAATAGGTAAACCTAGCCCAAATAAAAATGCGGTGATGATATCAGAAGAAAGCACTAAATCAGAAGAAAATAGAGAGCCTTGTGCTGCTGAGGCAGAAAAAGGAAAAATCAAAAAACAAATGAGTAGCAACAAAGAATATTGTGTCTTCATGCAAATATTAGTCCCCGTATGATAGGGAATAGAGCCTTTACAACAATCCATATTAAACCAACCATGTGAGTAATTTAAAATTATAAGTAATAACTG
>JADGDH010000270.1 GCA_016745015.1 Colwellia sp. | reverse complement strand
ATAATGTCTTCTTTATTTCGAAAATGATAATACAAATTACCTGGGCTAATACCTAAATGCGCAGCGATATGGTTTGTTGTAACACTTCGCTCTCCTTGCGCATTAAATAATACAATGCTCGCCTGAATTATTTTATCGCGGGTTTTCATAAACGTTACTTCTTTCTTTGGTTTAATACCAAGTTGATTAAGTTCTTTCCCACTCAGCGAGAATTAAAAGGCTTAGAGGCAAGGCATTGATTTAATCAAACTGGTATAAGGTAATTTAAATAGCTAATGAGTTTTCTATAATACTATCAAAATTCATTAAACTTAAAGTCTTTTTGAGTAAATACTTTAACAAATATTATGATTATCTATTCATTTTATGATGTTTTTGACGTTAATGCTTGTCAGAAAGTTAACTAAGACATTACAATGCATTGGTGTTAATCAAAAAATGAAACCAAAAATATGAGCATAAGAGCAATTTATCCTGGTACATTCGATCCTGTTACAAATGGTCACTCTGACTTAATTTTCCGTGCCAGTCTATTATTTAGTGAAGTTATTATTGGTGTTGCTTCAAGCCCAAGTAAAAAGCCACGCTTTACACTTGAACAACGTGTCGAAATGATTAAAGAAATAACCAAAAACATAGATAATGTTACTGTTGTTGGCTTTAGTGGTTTATTGATAGATTTTGCTAAACATCATCAAGCGAAGGTTTTAATCAGAGGTTTACGTGCAGTATCAGATTTTGAATATGAATTTCAACTGGCAAATATGAATCGACGTTTATCACCTGATTTAGAAAGTGTATTTTTAACTCCATCTGAAGGTAATTCGTTTATTTCTTCAACATTAGTAAAAGAAGTGTCCTTACATCAAGGTGATGTAAGTCAGTTTGTTCACCCCACGGTTAAAGCTGCGCTTAAAGATATAACCAAATAATCTCAGCAGTCCTGAACAAGTATTTTGAAGTCGCTTGGGTGTAAACTCGCTAACATTGACAACTAGGGCAATAAACAGAGCTGCGGTTTGATTGCCTAATTTCAAGCAAAGTGCTTTTACAGGTTAAACAAGCCTGTCCTGCTCGACCATATACTAATAATGATTGGGCAAAATAACCAGGTTTACCATCAGCTTGGGTGAAGTCTTTTAAAGTCGTGCCACCCTGTTCAATGGCAGCACTAAGTACCAGTTTAATAATGTCAGTCAAGCGGTTAAAGCGCTTCTTACTGATAGTGCCCACTTTTACTGTGGGTAAAATACCAGCCAAAAATAGAGCTTCGTTAGCATAAATATTACCCACGCCTACAACAATGTGATTATTCATCAAAAATGTCTTAATAGGTACTTTTCTATTTTTTGCTTTTGATAGTAAGTAATCATGGCAAAAATCTTCGCTTAATGGCTCTAGCCCCAACTTACTTAACAGCCCTTGCTCATCGTGATGCTTATCAAGCCACAATACAGCACCAAAGCGTCTAGGATCATTTAAACGCAACACAGTGCCATTAACAAAAACTAATTCAAAGTGATCATGCTTAGCGACAGGTGTTATTTTATCAATAACACGAATAGTCCCAGACATGCCTAAGTGCAAAAGCAAAGTTCCTGTATCAAAACGAAGTAATAAATACTTCGCACGACGATCAACTTTAATCACACTTTGACCAATAATCTTTTGCACCTCGTTAGAGATAGGCCAGCGTAATTTCCGATTACGTACGATTACTTGAGTTACTTTATTGTTTACAATATGAGGGCTTATGCCTAAGCGGCACACTTCTACTTCAGGTAATTCAGGCATAGTTCACTCAATAAACAGGAATAGGAATAAGCTGATGACTTATAGCAGCAGGCAAAGCTAACCATATTTTTTTCTGTTGGTTATATACTAACAGCTGATCTGTTAGTCGGTATAAAGTAAATTTTTGTTCCTGTTCAACACCCGCTAAGCTT
>JADGDH010000130.1 GCA_016745015.1 Colwellia sp. | reverse complement strand
ATGGGTGATTTAAAACATGGTCGCACAGTACATTCTCTTTCAAAGCTACTTAGCCTTTATAACAATGTTAAAGTAACCATGGTATCTCCAACAGCCTTACAAATGCCTGACAGTGTTATTTCAACACTAGAAAATGCAGGTCATCAAGTGATTATTACTGATACTATGGCAGGTAATTTGTCTTGCGATGTTATTTACCAAACTCGTATTCAACAAGAACGTTTTGCAAGTAAAGATGAGGCCGACTTATATCGTGGTCACTTCAGCTTAAATAAAAGTGTTTATCAACAATATTGCCGTGAAAATACTGTAATAATGCATCCATTACCGCGAGATTCTCGCCCCGAAGCCAATGAACTAGATATTGATTTAAATGATTTAGACAGCTTAGCTATTTTTAGGCAAGCGCAAAATGGTGTTTTAGTAAGAATGGCACTATTTGCGTTAACTTTAGGTGTTGAAGATCAATTAACCCAGTATGAAAAAGACGTAAACTGGCACACGAATAAGCGCTAACTTATCTGTTAACAAATCATAACTAATTTATAAATTTCCTGAGTGAAAGTTTGCCTTTAAAGTCAAGCCGTTGCTCTGTCACTAAAGCACCAATGAATCAAAAAAGAGTTTTACTATGAGTGAATCAACCAATCTTTCAACAACCAATTCAGAGCAACTATTTGCTCAAGCAAAAAGTATTATTCCAGGTGGCGTAAATTCACCAGTACGCGCCTTTAGCAGTGTTGGTGGAACACCATCATTTATAAAATGTGCCGAAGGTGCTTATATTTATGATGCCGACGATAATGCTTATATTGATTATGTTGGCTCTTGGGGGCCTATGATTTTGGGTCACAACCACCCTGCTATATTAGATGCTGTAATTAGTACCGCACAAAATGGCTTAAGCTTTGGCGCACCTACTGAACTAGAAATAACGATGGCAGAGAAAGTACGTGAATTAGTTCCTTCAATGGAGTCTTTACGTATGGTTAGCTCAGGTACTGAAGCAACTATGAGTGCTATACGCTTAGCCCGAGGCTTCACTGGTCGCGATAAAATTTTGAAATTTGAAGGTTGTTACCATGGCCATGCTGATTCATTATTAGTAAAAGCTGGCTCTGGTGCATTAACTTTAGGTGTACCAAACTCGCCAGGCATTCCTGCTGATTTTGCTAAGCATACTTTAACAGTTAGTTATAACAACCTTGAAGAAGTGAAAGATATTTTCACTAAATACCCCGATCAAATTGCCTGTATTATTGTTGAACCCGTTGCTGGCAATATGAACTGCATTCCACCTGTTAAAGGTTTCCTTGAAGGTTTACGTGACGTTTGCGATGAATACAGCTCTGTACTTATTTTTGATGAAGTCATGACAGGATTTCGCGTTGCCTTGGGCGGCGCACAAGCGCATTTTAATATAAAACCAGACTTAACGACTTTAGGTAAAGTAATTGGCGGTGGTATGCCCGTTGGCGCTTTTGGTGGTAAGCAAGAGATCATGGACTACATTGCACCTGTTGGACCTGTGTATCAAGCAGGTACACTTTCTGGCAACCCTATTGCGATGGCAGCAGGATTAGCTTCGTTAACTGAATTAGCGAAAGGTGATAAACATCAACAATTAAATGCGGCTACTGAAAAGTTAGCCATGGGCTTAAAAGCAGCGGCAGAACGACATGGTGTTGATTTAAATATTAATTATGTAGGCGCAATGTTTGGCTTTTTCTTCACTAGCGATAAAACACCTATTACTTCTTTTGAGCAAGTAATGGCGTGTGATAGTGATAAATTTAAACGTTTCTTTCACTTAATGCTAGAGCATGGTGTTTACTTAGCACCGTCAGCATTTGAAACAGGGTTTTTATCAACGGCTCACAACGATGAAATAATTGAAAAAACATTAGAAGCTGCGGCTAAGTGTTTTTCACAATTGTAATGTTCACTTCAATAGCTATTTAGCTTTAAGCTGTATGGTTTAATTTAAAGGAAAATGCACGGAGTTGACGCCAGTCAATAAGTACTTTTAACGCCTAAATTAAGCTATACAGCAACAAGATTAATAGCTAGACAATATATTGATCAAACAATTGTACTGATACCATTTCACCTGCCTTTACTCTACCTTGGTCACTAGCTAAAACAATAAAACAATTAGCTCTTGCTAGACTTGATAAAATACCAGAGCCTTGTGAGCCTGTAGACTCAACCACATTTTCTCCCAGTTCATTAACACTCAATATTCCTCGTTGAAAATCCATACGGCCCGGCGATTTTTTCAAGTCATTCACGCATTTAACTTGCAAGTTAGTACGCTTTAATTCTCGAGCGTTTTGCATTTTAGTTAAAGCAACGATGGCTAATTGATGAAATGTTACTAAGGCAGAAACAGGGTTTCCAGGTAAGCCAAAAAAAACGCTGTTAGGTAACTTACCAAAAGCAAACGGTTTACCTGGTTTCATCGCTATTTTCCAAAAACCAATTTCGCCTAAATCATCTAATACTGTTTTGGTGTAATCCGCATCGCCAACCGAAACACCACCTGATGAAATAACCGCATCGGCTTGTTTGTCTGCATTAACAAAAGCCGCTTTTATTGAATCAAAATCATCTTCAATAATACCAAAATCAATCACATCAACATGTAATTTGTCTAACATACCTCGTAAAACAAAACTGTTACTCTCATATATATCGCCTGAGTTTAAGGCTTGTCCCGGTAATTTTAATTCATCACCCGTGGCAATTAGTGCCACTTTTAGTTTACGGTAAACTTTTACTTCGCTAACCCCAAGAGAGGCTAAAATACCAATATCTACAGCCGTTATTTTATGTCCCTGACTAAATACTTGCTGACCCAATTGGATATCTTCACCCGCATTACGAACATGAGATCCTAATTCTTTTTCTTTAAGAAAAGTAATACTGTTAGCTTCTACTTGGGCATTCTCTTGCATTTCTACACTATCACAACACGTAGGCATTTTAGCACCCGTCATAATTCGTATACATTCACCTAGCTTGCACTCACCTTGAAAAGGAGCACCTGCCATAGAGCGACCAACCATGGTCAATGTGTTACTTTGAGATAAGCTTTCAATAGCAAAAGCATAACCATCCATTGCTGAATTGTTATGGTTTGGTACATTAATTGGACTGGCAATATCTTGCGCTAACACAGCGTTAAGCGCTTGCGTTATTGGTAAGGTTAAGGTTTGAGTCACTGGTGTTATTTGTGACAACATATTTTCTAATGCCGATTCAAATGGCAATAAACCTGGAGCAGAACAACAATCAGACATAGTAAACTCGCTTAACTTAGAGATCTTAACAATATTTTTAATAGCGCTATTATCACTTAATTAACCGTAAAAGTAATAGTGCTTTGTCTTTTATAATGTTTAAGTTGCCTATTTCTTGATTCTAATCAACAAGCCTTAAATCAAAAAAAATTATTATACTTGCCATTAAATGATATACTTATTCTTAGTTATATAACTAAAAATAAGTACTTTACACCGAGCTTAAATAGCTACCACCACGTTTTATATAAAACAGGTTATGTTATTTCAAGCCGTAGCCACTGTTTATATTGAAAGTTTTCATTACAAATTTTCATTGCAAATAATGACTGCCAGGGTTAACAAGGAAACGCGTTAGCCTCCCGACATTTGGAAAGGTGATATGTTAGAAGACAACTTTGGTCGTAGATTTTACTATCTGCGCCTATCAATTACAGACGTATGCAATTTTAAGTGCAACTACTGCCTGCCTGACGGTTATCAATGTGATCAACCGCGTGACTTTATGTCTCTTGCAGAAATAAAACGCTTAACATCTGCATTTGCAAGCCTAGGCACTGAAAAAATTCGTATCACTGGTGGTGAGCCAGCATTGCGAAAAGATCTCCCTGAAATCATTGCTGCTTGTAAACAAACTCAAGGCATTAAAAAGGTCGCCATCACTAGCAATGGCTTTAAGTTACCTGAACATTTACCTCAGTGGTTAGATGCAGGTATTGATGCCATAAATATCAGTATAGATAGCTTAGATCCAAGGCAGTTTCTTACCATTACTGGCCATAATAAACTTGATACCATTTTAAAAGGTATTGATATGGCTTTAACTGATGGTCGTCCTTCAGTAAAAGTTAATACCGTATTGATGCGTGAATACAGTGGCCGAGACATTCAAAGCTATTTAGATTGGTTGAAAGACACACCAGTAACCTTACGCTTTATTGAACTAATGCAAACTGGTGATAATCAAGCTTTTTTTGATGCTCAACATGTTCAAGGTTCACGCATTAAGCAAAACTTAATTTTAGATGGTTGGTTACCTGTGATACAAGACAAAGCTGCGGGGCCTGCACAAGAATTTTATCATCCAGATTATCAAGGTCGTATTGGGCTTATCATGCCCTATTCTAAAGATTTTTGTACTAGTTGTAATCGCTTGCGCGTTAGTTCGTCTGGAAAACTGCACTTATGTCTATTTGGTGAAAGCGGTTTGTCTTTACGCGAGCAATTGCAATGTGATGATATTAAGCCCTTACAAGCACAAATACTTTCTTTATTAGGTGATAAAAAAGCAACACATTTTCTACACGACAAGCTGACTGGTGGCACTAAACATTTAGCCATGTTAGGCGGTTAGTATGACTGGTGAGACAAATACTTCTTTTCTAGATAATGAACTCTTAAGCAATGAATGTTTAGGTGTAGTACTCGCAGGTGGTTTGTCTTCTCGTATGGGGCAAAATAAAGCGCAGTTGCTTCGCGATAAAAAGTCTATGCTTTCTATGTTAGAGTTTTCCAAGAAAATGCTTAACGATTCAGGCATTAAAAATATCGTTGTTAGCGGTGATAATTATGACGTTCCCGATAAGGTTAAACAAAGCGGCCCTGTTGGCGGAATTTTAAGTGTCTTATCTAAATTCCCACAAATTAAATCATTATTAATATTACCCGTTGATTTGCCTTTTATGACCGCGAAAGCATTAGCTGATTTACGCCTTAAGGGTGAGTTAAGCCAAAAAGCGACATACTTTAAAGATCATAATATTCCATTATATTTACCGAACAGCTCATACGTAGAGCTATTTTTAGCACAAGCTTTTCATGGTGATTTTGTAGCAAAAAATAATATCCGTCAACAAGAAATCACACAGCAAAGTTCTGCACCAAAGAAAAGTGGCCCATCAATTAGATCCTTGTTAAAGCAAGTACCGCATCAAGAAATTCAAAGTAGTGATGCGAATATTTTGTTTAATACCAATACGCCTGAGCAGTGGCAACAAGCAAAACAAAAATTTAATTTTTAACCTATTTTTTTAAACAAATAAGCACTATTTACCAAAGAAAAGGAAAAACCTATGTCAGGACATGGCGGCACAACTTTTGTTCCCTTAAATATTGCAGTATTAACTGTTTCAGATACCCGTACAGAAGAAAATGACACATCAGGCCAAGCATTAGTAGATCGTCTCACTACTGCTGGTCATAACTTAGCCGATAAAGCGATTGTTATTGATGATGTATATCAGCTTCGAGCCCAAGTTTCAAAATGGATCGCTGATGATAACATTAACGCGATTATTTCAACTGGTGGCACTGGCTTCACTGCCCGCGATAACACGCCTGAAGCATTAATGGCATTATTTGATAAAAATGTTGAAGGCTTTGGCGAAGTATTTCGTCATGTATCATTAAACGAGATTGGTACATCAACTATTCAATCACGTGCTTTTGGTGGCATCGCTAACCAAACAGTAGTTTTATGTGTACCAGGCTCAACTAATGCTTGTAAAACCGCCTGGGATAAAGTGATTAAAGAACAATTAGATGCGAGCCATAGGCCTTGTAACTTTGTTCCTCATTTAAATATTAATGCGCAACAATGTGAGACTCGTGGATAATGAGTAATTCTACGCTATCTGAGAAAACAGCAAAAACAACACCTACGCTTAGTCACCTAAATCAACAAGGTGAAGCAAATATGGTTGATGTGACCGAAAAAGCAATGACCTCTCGCACAGCAACCGCGCAGGGAATTATCAAGATGAACCGCGCTACTTTTGAGTTAATTACCACAGGTAAACACAAAAAAGGCGATGTCTTTGCTGTTGCGCGCATTGCAGGTATTCAAGCAGCTAAAAAATGCAGCGACTTAATCCCTTTGTGTCATCCTTTAATGCTGAGCAAAGTACAAGTTGACTTCACCCTTGATGAAGAAAGCTCACAAGTAATGGTAACTAGCCTTTGTCGCTTAACGGGGCAAACAGGTGTTGAAATGGAAGCGTTAACCGCTGTATCAGTTGCTTGTTTAACCTTATTTGACATGTGTAAGGCAGCTGACCCTGCCATGGAAATTGGCAGTATTAAAGTGCTAACCAAAGAAGGTGGTAAGTCAGGACACTGGCAAGCTTTGTAGATACTCTGTGCAAAAGTATTCAGTCTGATAGTTTACAACAAAAAGAGAATAATCATGATAAAAGTCGTTTTTTTTGCCGCCTTACGCGAGCAATTAAATTGCAGTCAACTATCCTTAAATAGTGAAAATTTAGTTACGGTAGCTGATTTAAAAAAGCAACTCGCCAGTAAAGATGAAAAATGGCAAAAAGTATTTGCTAATAATACTTTATTATCAGCCGTTAATCACGATATGGTAAGTAGCGAACAAACAATTAAATCTGGCGATGAAGTTGCCTTTTTCCCACCCGTTACTGGTGGGTAAAAATGACTAATACGACATACCCTGAAATATCGATACAAACAGCCGATTTTAGTTTAGCTGATGAAGTTGCCTTGCTTGAAAGAAATAATGCTATTGATGGTGCAGTTGTTACTTTTACAGGCAGAGTACGCAATAAAAATGAAGGTAAAGAGGTAACAAGTTTAACGCTAGAACATTACCCAGGAATGACTGAAAAGTCTTTAGTAACCATTATCAAACAAGCAAAAGAGCGCTGGCGTATAGGGCGAGTAAAAGTAATCCACCGTGTTGGAGAACTTTTTATTGGCGATCAAATTGTTTTTGTTGGCGTGACCAGTAAACATCGCCAAGATGCCTTTGCTGCCAACGAATTCATTATGGATTATTTAAAAGTACAAGCACCTTTTTGGAAAAAAGAAGCCTGTCAAAGTGGCGTTAACTGGCTAGATGCCAAATCGAGTGATAAAAACAAAGCGGCCAAGTGGTAACTAATGCATTTTTCTAAGCGAAAACAATTGTACTCCCCCACTAGATCATACATTTTTTTGCTAGCATTAATATTGCTAAGTATTAGTTTTACCTTTAGCAGTAAAGCATTGAGCACACCTGAACACTCTAAGCAACCTTTACGTATTGCTGTTTCTTCAAATTTTACCCCTGTATTAAAGAAACTCTTAGTTGAGTTTCATCAACAAACTAAAATAAACACACAAATTATTAGTGGCGCAACTGGTGCCATGTTTATACAAATTCAACATGGTGCTCCTTTTGATATTTTTATTGCTGCTGACAGCATAAGACCTGCCCAACTTGAACAACAAGACTTAATACTCGCTAATAGCCGACAAACTTATGCTTATGGACAATTAGCGCTTTTCTCAATGAATTCAAAAGCCCAACTCAGTGATTTAAAGCATTACTTACAAAAATCGACAAAAAAATCACCACAACGCTTTGCTATCGCAAACCCAGACACCGCTCCCTATGGTAAAGCAGCTAAAGAAACCCTTGAGCATCTAGGCTTGTGGCAGCAGTACAAGCCTAAACTCATTATGGGGATTAATATAGGGCAAACTTTTGCACAAGTACGTAGTAAAGCGGTTAACAGTGG
>JADGDH010000129.1 GCA_016745015.1 Colwellia sp. | reverse complement strand
TTATGAAAATCATCTCTTTTAATATTAATGGCCTTCGTGCCCGTCTTCACCAGTTACAAGCTATTATTGATAAACATCAACCTGACATTATCGGTTTACAAGAAATTAAAGTTCACGATGAAGTATTCCCGTTAGAAGCAGTTGAAGCGATGGGATATCACGTGTATTTTCATGGTCAAAAAGCACATTATGGCGTTGCTATGCTTTGTAAAAAAGAGGCTATAAAGGTGCAAAAAGGATTTCCTACTGACGACGAAGAAGCTCAGCGCCGTATGATTATGGTGGAAACTACTAATAACAAAGGTGAAAAAGTCACCGTGTTAAATGGTTACTTCCCACAAGGGGAAAACATTAGCCACGAAACAAAATACCCTTATAAACGTAAGTTTTACCAAGACTTAATGACTTACTTGAACGAACATCATAACAAGGATGAAAAAGTCATTGTAATGGGTGATATTAATATTTCGCCTCTCGATTTAGATATTGGTATTGGTGAAATAAATCGCAAGCGTTGGTTGAAATCAGGAAAGTGTTCTTTCCAATTAGAAGAACGAGAATGGTTAGCAACACTAATGGATTGGGGATTTACCGATACATTCCGCCAACTTCACCCTGAACGTACTGAGCGTTATTCATGGTTTGATTATCGTTCACGTGGCTTTGATGATAACCGCGGTTTACGTATTGATGTAGTTTTAGCAACAAAATCCTTAAGTGAGCAATGTATAGAATCTGATATTGATTATGAACTGCGTGGTATAGAAAAACCGTCAGATCATGCACCAATTTGGTCAACTTTTGAAAATTAATACCTACACATACAGGTAATCTATGCCATCCCTAGCCAGCTATCTTTGCCCCCTTTGTCAGCAAGCTTTAACGCTTACTGACAAAACTTATCGTTGTGATAATAACCATAGTTTTGATCAAGCCAAACAAGGTTATGTGAATTTACTTCCCGTGCAATTTAAGCATTCAAAAACACCAGGGGATAATAAAGAAATGGTCAATGCTAGGCGTGCTTTTCTTGATAAAGGTTTTTATCAACCTTTGGTTGATAAAATGCTTTATTTGTATCATAAATATACTGATTTAAATGCACCTTTACTTGATGCTGGCTGCGGAGAAGGTTTTTATACCCACCAACATAAAACAGCAACAAATCAAGTTTATGGTGTTGATATTGCAAAAGAAACAATAAAAATAGCAGCTAAGCGATACCATAATTGTCATTTTAGTGTTGGTACATTGTCTAAATTAAGTTTTGCCGATAATTACTTTGGTTGGCTCATATCTGTCTATGCACCAATTCTAGAAACTGAGTTTACACGTATTCTTAAAAGTGATGGTTATCTACTCACTGTAACACCTGCTGAGCAGCATTTATTTGAATTGAAACAGCTTATTTACAGGCAAGCAAATAAACATGATGTAAGCAAAAGTCCTATTAATAATTTAACACTTATTGAAGAGCAAAAACTAACCTACCCTATGTACTTTGATAATAGTGATGATGTTCTTAACTTATTAGCCATGACACCATTTGCTTTTAAAGCATCTAAAGAGTTACTAGCACAAATTAAAACTATAACTGAGTTTACTTGTCAGGCTGATTTTATTTTACGTTTATACCAAAAAGTATCGCGAGAATAAGTTGCTATCTACATTGCTAGAAAGTTAACTGCAATAGTTGGGCTAAGTCTATATACCTTGGTTTTGAAACGGTTAAATCTGTAAGCTTATTTTGACTGCCCTGCTCTTTCGCTTTTTCTAAACCTGCTCTATACCATGAAGCTAATGAAGGTGGTAAAAACTTATCAGCTTTCACTCCTAATATCACTAAAGTCTGTACAGGAATGGACAATAGAAACAACCCATAGACTAATGCTTGTGGTAAAGCACTCATCGCACTATTTATGCTACCTGCACCTGTAAAATACCCTGATGCAAAATAAAGCTGCATAATAAAAGTAAACAATGCCAAAGCAGGAAAATAACGGCAAACAAAACGAGCGCTCTGTACCGCACGATAGTCAGAAAAGTATTGAGCTAATTCAGCCTTTTCAGGCCAAAAATTAACATACTGCTGACCTAACTTTATGAGTTCAATGACAGATAATTTCATAAATGGACTATAGCATTAAAGCATAAGCTGGAAAAGTTACTAAAAAATAAACTTATAATGGTTTATTAAATAGCAATGAAATTTATTGCCTTGAATCAACTTTTTCTTCTATTCAACAGCTATAATAGCGGTATATTTTATATTTCAGTAAATTATTTTAAATAATCATTATGGATATCTCTACATCATCACAAACAAACACACTCGCCATTCTTGTCATTAACTGTGGTAGTTCTTCAGTAAAATTTTCGCTAATACAACCTAAATCTGGAATCAACTTATTATCTGGGTTAGCTGAATGTTTAACAACGCCACAAGCAAGTATTAAAATTAAATATAATATTAATGACAGTATTAATGATAATAACGAAAACCAAAGCGAAACGAGTTTTTTATCAGCGCCTTTTGATCATCAACAAGCACTCAATGCTTTAGTTAGTAAGCTTAAAGCACTAGACCTTGTAGAAAAAATAATCGCTGTAGGTCATCGCGTTGTTCATGGCGGTGAGCATTACTCAAAGCCGATATTAATAAATGATGATGTTAAACGCACCATCAATAACCTTGCAAAACTTGCACCTTTACATAATCCAGCAAATTTAATTGGTATTAATGTTTGTCAAAAGGCTTTTCCTAAGCTGTCACAAATAGCTATTTTTGATACCGCTTTTCATCAAAGCATGCCAGAAAAAGCCTATTTATATGGCATACCTTTTGAGCTATACAGTAAACATGGCATTAGACGCTATGGTTTTCATGGTACCAGTCACTATTTTGTTGCCAATCAAGTCGCACAGTTAATAAATAAACCTTTAGAGCAATGTAATTTGATCAGTGCACATTTAGGCAATGGCTGTAGTGTTACCGTGATAAAGAATGGGAAAAGTGTTGACACTAGCTTAGGGATGACACCACTTGAAGGGGTTATGATGGGAACTCGCAGCGGCGATATAGATGCTGGAATTATAGTGCATTTAGTTGAGCAGCTTAGTTATTCTATTGAACAAATAGACACGCTACTCAATAAACAAAGTGGCTTATTAGGACTTTCAACCTTAAGTAATGACTGTCGAACGCTAGAAGCAGCTATGTTTGATGATAATCATTCAAAATCAGCACAAGCTAAAATAGCCTTAACCGTGTTTTGCTACCGCATAGCCAAAAGTATTGCTTCATTTAGTGCAAGTTTAACCCAATTAGACGGTTTAATTTTTACTGGTGGTATTGGTGAAAATTCATCATGGGTGCGACAGCAAATACTCAAACAACTAAGTTTATTAAACTTTCAAGTTTGCGAAGAAAAAAACCAAGCCACTCGCTTTGGCACTAGTGGTAACATTGCGACTAAATCATCAAGGCCTTGTTGGGTTATCGCAACCAATGAAGAGTGGGTTATTGCACAGCAATCAGCTCAATTATTAAACACTATTAAAAATAACTCAGCAAGCAACTAAATAACTAAGTAAGAGAAATAAACAATGTCACATAGAATTATGTTAATCCCCGTTGGCTTTGGTGTTGGCCTTACCAGTGTATCTTTAGGCTTATTGCATGCCTGTGAACAAAAAGGCATAAAGGTGGGTCACTTTAAACCTATTAGTCAGCCTTCCCGTAATAAAATAGCAAAAAAAAATGCCCCTCTTGACACAATCAGCCTGTCACAAAACAGTCGATGTATTTCGCTGAGTTATTTTGAAGAAAAAATGGCTGATGGTCAGCACGATATTGTGCTTGAAGAAATTGTTGCCAATTTTGATGATTTTAATCAAGGCCAAGAAGTAGTTATTATTGAGGGATTAATTCCAACAACAAGGCAACCTTATGCTAGTAGAATCAATCGTGAAGTTGCTCAAGCATTATGCGCTGACATTGTACTTGTTGCAGCCCCAGACAATGATTCACCACAAGCATTTGAAGAAAGAATTGAAGTCAGTGCAGGGACTTACGGAGGCATTGAAAATAAACACCTTACTGGCTGTATTATCAATAAGTTAAACGCTCCAGATCAGGATGAGTTTGGTCTACTGCCTCGCGAAGAAGAAATTAATACTGAATTTGATATTGCTCCATGGAAAAATTTAACTATTTTCAAAAATAGACATTTTAATTTACTTGGCGCTATTACGTGGGAAATGGATTTAATTGCGCCACGGATTATGGATGTTAGTAACTATCTTGAAGCGAAAATCATTAATGCTGGCGATATGGAGCATAGACGTTTTCGCAGTGTCGCTTTTTGTGCTCGCAGTGTGAGCAACCTAGTGAGTTATTTAGTACCTGGGCGCTTAATTGTAACCCCAGGCGATCGTACTGACATTATTATTGCTACTTGCTTGTCTGCACTAAATGGTACTAAACTTGGCGCTCTTATTCTCACTAATGGCTTTGAACCTTCAAAGCAAGTTTGGGAACTATGTCAGCAGGCTTTAGACGCTGGTTTACCTGTGCTGTCTGTTCCTTGGGATACATGGAAAACCTCTCGCTACATCATGAGTTTCAACCCTGAAATACCGCAGGACGATACTCAACGCCATGAAAAAGTAAAGCAACATGTTGCCGATAGTCTCTCTAACGATTGGTTAACTAAACTTTCAGCTAAAATTGATTCTAGTTGTAGCTATTTATTATCTCCTCCTGCCTTTAGACACAAGCTTACTGAACTAGCTCGTCAAGCAAATAAATTAATTGTGCTGCCTGAAGGTACTGATATTCGTACTATAAAAGCTGCTGCTATTTGTTGTGAACGTAATATAGCCCGTTGCCAACTTATTGGTAATAAAGAAGAAATATCACGCATTGCTGAACATCAAGGAATTATTTTACCTGAATCATTATTGATTACTGATCCTGAAAATATTCGCGCAAATTATGTTAAACCGTTTGTTGATCTTCGCAAAGCTAAAGGTGTTACTGAAGTCATCGCCAAAGAAACATTGAAGGACAATGTTGTTTTAGCGACGATGATGCTACAAATGGGACAAGTAGATGGTTTAGTTTCAGGCGCGGTAAACACAACAGCTAATACGATAAGACCCGCATTACAACTGATTAAAACAGCCCCTGAAAGCTCTTTAGTTTCTTCTATCTTTTTTATGCTTTTACCTGAGCAAGTTCTTATATATGGTGATTGTGCCATCAATCCTGAGCCAAATGCAGAACAACTTGCAGACATTGCTATTCAGTCAGCAGATTCTGCCGCAGCTTTTGGTATACCGTCACGTGTTGCTATGATCAGCTACAGCACAGGAAGCTCTGGTCATGGTGCAGATGTTGAAAAAGTAACAAAAGCAACTAAATTAGCACAAGAAAAAAGACCTGATTTAATCATTGATGGGCCTCTACAATACGATGCTGCCATTATGGAGAATGTCGCTAAGAAAAAAGCACCCAATAGCCCTGTTGCAGGTAAAGCAACTGTGTTTATTTTCCCCGATTTGAATACAGGAAATACGACTTACAAGGCAGTACAACGCTCAGCTAACTTAGTCAGTATTGGACCAATGTTACAAGGCATGAACAAGCCTGTAAATGATTTATCGCGGGGCGCTTTAGTTGATGACATTGTTTATACTATTGCCTTAACAGCAATTCAGGCAATGCAACAAAGTTAGAGGGTATTCAACGCTTTTGTGGATATCCTCATTCAACTACACTTTTAGCCTTTGCTAGAGTTAAATATGAAAAATCGTTATAGTGTTGAAATAACAGTGTCTTTAATCAGCTTATAACTAAGGATAAAAATGAAGTTAACGTTAAAACTTTTAAGTGAATGTTTTACTATTCATAGGTTCTCTGAAAATAGTGATATTCCACCCCAAGTTTTTTCGGCACCTATTTATTTTATTGCTAAAACCTTTGATGAACTCTCTATTGTTTTACCGCAAAATATATCAATAGAAAGTAATAAATCAGAGTCTAATTGGCAAGCATTAGAAGTTGTAGGTCCGCTAGATTTTACGTTAACAGGTATTTTATCTAACCTTTCAACTATACTTGCTAATGAAAAAATTAGCATCTTTGCAATTTCTACTTTTGATACTGACTATGTTTTAGTAAAAAAAGAAAGCTTAAGCGCTGCTCTTGCAGCGCTTAAATCTAAAAACTACGAAGTAATTCAAACTTAAACTCAATCTTAAGCTCAGGTAATAAATAAGTAATCCTTATGACTAAAACAATTACACTTTATGGAATAAATAACTGCGACACCGTTAAAAAATCATTAAAATGGCTAGTTGCAAATAACATTGAACATACGTTTTATGATTTTAAAAAGCAGCCCTTAACAAAAGATCTATTAACACGCTTTGTTCAATTAAACGATTGGAGCACACTGCTTAATAAGCGCAGCACTACTTATAGAAATTTAAATGATGATATTAAAAAGAATATGACCAATGAAATAGCCTTTGAACAAGTACTTGCACAACCTACCTTGTTAAAACGCCCTTTATTGCTTATCGAATCACAAGAAAAATCAAATACTAATGAACCAAATATACAATTGCACCTAGGTTTTAAAGCTGAAATTTATCAAAATATTTTTCAATAAGTTTTTCAATATCTACATTTAACTATCTACATATAAAGGGTAAACATGTCAGAGCAAACTAGTGACGTAATAAAACTAGCAATAGATTTAATCTCTCGCCCATCTGTAACACCTGAAGACGCAGGTTGTCAGCAATTAATGAAAGGTCGCCTTGGAAAACTCGGTTTTATCAATGAAACCATGGTATTTGAAGATACGACTAATTTATGGTCAAGGCGTAATGGTAATAGCAACATAGATAAGAGCGCACCAGTATTTTGTTTTGCAGGGCATACAGATGTTGTACCCGCAGGTAACCTAGAGCTTTGGCATACACCTCCTTTTGAGCCAACGATAATAGATGGTGTACTTTATGGACGTGGCGCAGCTGATATGAAAGGAAGCCTTGCCGCTATGATTGTTGCAACTGAGCGTTTTGTTAATGATTACCCAAGTTATCATGGTGCTATTACTTATTTAATCACTAGCGATGAAGAAGGTCCTTTTATTAATGGCACAACACGTGTTATCGACACGTTACAAGCGCGTAATGAGAAAATAACCTATTGTATTGTTGGTGAGCCATCAAGCACAAACTATGTTGGCGATATAGTTAAAAACGGGCGTCGTGGCTCTATTTCTGCCGATGTTGATATCAAAGGAAAACAAGGGCATGTCGCCTATCCTGAACATGTGATTAACCCAATTCATTTAGCGATGCCAGCATTAGCAGAGTTAAGTCAATTTCATTGGGATAGTGGCAATGATTATTTTCCTGCAACTAGCTTTCAACTCTCCAATATTAATGCAGGAACTGGTGCTACCAACGTTGTACCAGGGCATTTAACTGCACTATTTAATTTACGCTATAGCACCGAATTAACAGATCAAATTATTGTTGAGCAAGTTGAATCTATATTAAACAAGCATCAATTAAACTATGACATAAAATGGACTTTCAATGGAAAACCTTTTATCACAGAGTTAGGAAATGGTGAAGGAGACTTTTTAACAAACATAACTCAAGCCGTTAGCTCAGTAACAGGATCAGAGCCGCAACTATCAACCTCTGGCGGCACCTCAGATGGACGATTTATAGCACCAACAGGGGCTAAAGTTATCGAGTTAGGCCCTTGTAACGCCACTATTCATCAAGTAAATGAGTCTGTAG
>JADGDH010000128.1 GCA_016745015.1 Colwellia sp. | reverse complement strand
TATGAAAATATCAATAGAAATAAGTTTATATCCATTAGCCATGGACAGTTTTAAAGATGAAATTTGGACGTTTATTAAACGCCTGCGTCAGGTTGATGGTCTAACTGTTGTTACTAGCGGTATGAGCACGCAAGTATTTGGTGATTATGATTTAGCCGTAAGCAAAGTAATGAGTGAAATTAAACATGTTCATAGTACGACTAATGCCGCTGTTTTTGTATGTAAGTTCATCAATGGTGATCGTTCAGTCGTTGAAGCAGAAAGCTAATGACTGAAGTGTTTGCTAGCTTTACTGATTATGCTGCCAGTTTACCTTGGCTTGAACTAGTTGCTATGCTGTTAGCACTTGTTTATGTGATATTAGCAGCCGTTGGCTCAATTTGGTGTTGGCCTGCGGCTTTTATTAGTACCGCACTCTATACCGTGATTTTTTATGACGTGTTATTGCTAATGGATAGTGCGCTTAATGCCTATTACTTAGTAATGGCAGTATATGGCTATTGGGTTTGGCAAACAAACGCATCCACAAACGCACAGCCAACATCATCTTTCGTCATTATTTCTTGGCAAGCTAATTGGCATTTACGTGCCTGCCTTGTATTAACAGTGATTTCTATTACTTTGGGCTATGTGATGGCCAATTACACTCCTGCCGCTTTCCCTTATCTTGACACTTTTACTACAGTTTTTGCTGTGTTTGCTACCTATTTGGTAACGCAAAAAGTCTTAGAAAATTGGCTATATTGGATTGTAATAGACTTTGTCTCTATCTATTTATATGTAGAAAAAGATTTAATGCCGACTGCCGCACTCTTTATAATTTATGTTGCAATAGCTAGTTACGGGTACCTCAAATGGCAAAGTTTGTATAAAAATAGTCAAATAGATGTAAAGCAAACGGTTACTGGTTAGTCATTATGATACAGCCATTACATACATTATCCTGCTTTAATCATATTAGTGCTATTACACCTATAACCGCTGGACTAAGTAGCCAGTGCTACCAAGTGAGCGCCGATAATAAACGTTTTTTTGCCAAGCAAGTAACGACCACAAACGAAACACTCGTGAGCCTTCATGCTGCCTCATTAGGTATAAGCCCACAGATCATTTATCATGATAAACATTGGCTGGTCACTCAGTATATTGATGGCGAAAATCTAACACAAAGTCAGTACACTATTGATGACAAAATACTCATTGCTATTAAATTGATGGCACAATGCCATCAAATAGCAGAAAAACCTGTTGAGCTTGCACCAAAAGCTATTGCCCATGAACTCATTAACAACGCACAGTTTTCAAATCTACAACAAGCAGAATTATTGCGAGTGGTTAATCAGTTAACGCCTAAATTGAAGCACACCAATAATCTCGTTTGCTGTCATGGTGATATAAATTTTAGCAATATAGTAATGAATCAAGAAAAAAAACCTTATTTAGTCGATTTCGAATGCGCTTGCATTGCACCAGTAGAATATGATTTAGCTATGTTCATCGCAGTGAATAATTTAGCTGAAGATAAAGCGACTATAATAATAGAGCAATACGAACACCAACCCTGTTCCATAACAGTTGATAGAAATCTACTACAAAAATACCTTACTTTCTCTTACTTCATCAACAGCTTATGGTACACCAATGCTTACCAAAAACAAAACAACATAGCGCTCCTTAATATGTATAAGCAGCAATGGAAAAAATTTATTTCTTCAAGTGCCAAAAGATATACATTCAATGAACATATTGCAAAGCCGCTTTAGTTCTAGTAGTTTACTTACAATCCTAACAACATGAATCTCACTAACCATTTGATATTGTTGTTTTTTGGTCTTATGATTCTAATTAATTTAGGTCGATATATTTTATAACGAGGAGATAAAAATGTTTAGTCATGTGATGATTGGTGCAAATGATATACAAGAATCTAAAAAATTTTATGATGCAATTTTAGGAGCCATGGGTTACGAACCTGGCGTAATCGACGAAAAAGGGCGTTGTTTTTATTTTACTACAAGTGGTGTTTTCGCGCTCAGTAAACCTATAAATGATGAGCCTGCTTGCCATGGAAATGGCTCCACTATTGGTTTCGCAGCAAAGACATCAGATATAGCGGATGCTTGGTATGCCGCTGGCATTGCGAATGGCGGTACTGCTTGTGAAGATCTCCCCGGAGTACGCGAAGGTACTATTGGAAAATTATATTTAGCTTATTTAAGAGACCCATCAAATAACAAAGTTTGTGCACTTCATAAAGTAGATTAATATTCTGTTAAGAGTCCATCACATGCGAGACTAGTATTGCGACTATTGAATAACCCCAACACGTCAGAGATATAACAAGCAATAATGTAACTTTATTATTGCTTGGGATCTTAATAATCATAGATTAGCATTACTTAACAGTTTGTGTATAAAACTCTGAAATATATTGTCCACCCTTGATTTTAGCGATTAAACGTAATTTATAACTATCCCCTTTATTACTTGCAACATTTCTTAAATGCGTAGGGCTCTCCCAATAGTATGGCGTTTTTTGCATTCCTAGAGGGTAAGGGCTAATTTTATCGTTTTTATCAACTAAGAACAGCGTGGCGCTATCTAAAGGGAAAGTAGAGTTTACTTCAGTAACCCCTGCTTCATCAGATACATTTATTTTAAATTCGCCAGATATTAGTACACAATTTTTATTGATAATATCGCAGTGCCCCTCTGGTTTTAAGATTATAATTTTTTCTTTTTCTGCTTGGTTTTCTTCCCATAAATCAGCTAATGCAAAACCTAAAATGGTAAGAATAGGGGCAACGATAATAGCTACTTTTGTGTGTTTATTCATAGGGTTCCTGTGGTGCTTTATGCATCTTATAATATTTTACTTATTTTACTTGTTTCTTGTGCAGTAATGAATAAATTAAATAAAAGATTATCAATATTAAGCGTTATAAAATAAAGGCTCCAATTCAAATGAAGAGGAGCCTTTTACTATCAGTTAAATAGTATTCTAGAGAAACTTAGTGATCGTGTGCTGCACTAGTTTTTCCTGGTAAACGCATATTATCTACCATATCTTGAATATGCGCAGGAGCAGGACCAGTTACTTTAACAAGAGCAAACGCTACAGCAAAGTTAACTAATGCACCAACCGCACCAAAAGCATTAGGAGAAATACCCATGAACCAATTAGGTTCCATACCACCTAAGAATGAAGTACCAGGGATAAACATAATGCCTTTGTGTTGGAACACATACAGCATAGTAATACCTATACCTGAAACCATACCCCAAACTGCAGCTGTACCACTCATTTTCTTAGAGAAAATACCCATCATTAATGCTGGGAAGATACTTGAAGCAGCCAAACCAAAGGCTAGCGCCACCGTACCTGCGGCAAACCCTGGTGGATTCAGCCCTAAGTAACCGGATACAAAGATTGCAATTGTCATTACAACACGCCCTGCAAACAATTCGTTTTTCTCCGACATGTCAGGCGTTAACACCCCTTTCATTAAATCATGAGAGATGGATGAGGATATTGCTAACAATAAACCTGCGGCTGTAGATAGTGCTGCGGCTAAACCACCCGCGGCAACTAAGGCAATAACCCAGTTTGGTAAGTTTGCAATAGCAGGGTTAGCTAGTACCATAATGTCACGGTCAACTTTAACCATTTCATTTGTTACTTTATCAGCAGTGTACTGAATCTTACCGTCGCCATTCTTATCTTCAAATTTCAATAGACCAGTTTTTTCCCAATCTTTAAACCACTGTGGACGCTCAGCATACTCAAGGTTTTGACCTGCTGCAGGTTCAATAGTGTTCATCAAATTAAGACGAGCCATTGCACCAACTGCTGGAGCAACAGTGTAAAGCAAACCGATGAAAACAAGCGCATAACCTGCTGATTGACGTGCTGCTTGTACTGAAGGAACAGTAAAGAAGCGCATGATTACATGTGGAAGACCCGCAGTACCAATCATCAATGACATGGTGTAAGCGAACATGTTCAGTGTTCCGCCTAAGTTAGCTGTAGTGTACTCTTTAAAACCAAGCTCTGTTACAACCATATCTAATTTATCAAGCAAGTAAACACCGCTACCATCAGCTAGTGTGCTACCTAAACCTAATTGTGGAATAGGATTGCCTGTTAATTGTAGTGAAATAAATACCGCTGGAATTGTATAAGCAAAAATCATTACAACATACTGAGCGATTTGCGTATAAGTAATACCTTTCATACCACCCAATACAGCGTAAAACCACACAACAGCCATACCGAAGTATAAACCGTTATCATAATCAATTTCTAAGAAGCGAGAAAAAGCAACACCTACACCTTTCATTTGACCGATGATGTAAGTTAATGACGCAATAATTAAACAAACTACCGCAACAATACGAGCAGTTTTAGAATAATATCTATCAAAAATAAACTCAGGTACCGTAAACTTACCATGCTTACGCATGTAAGGTGCAAGAAGCATGGCTAGTAATACATAACCACCTGTCCAACCCATTAAGAAAACAGAGCCTCCGTAACCCAAGAAAGCAATTAAACCTGCCATTGAAATGAATGACGCAGCACTCATCCAGTCAGCACCAATCGCCATTCCATTTTGCAATGGCGTGATACCACCACCTGCTACGTAAAAATCACTAGTTGAGCCTGCACGCGCCCACCAAGCGATACCGAAATATAAAGCAAACGTGCCAAATACAGCAATGTAAGTATATAGTTGTAGTTCTTCCATGCTTAATCCTCCACGTCATATTTTTTATCAAGCTTATTCATTTTGGCACCATACCAAAAGATTAAACCTAAGAATGAATAAATTGAACCTTGCTGTGCAAACCAAAAACCAAGTTTGTACCCACCTAGACGAATTGCATTTAGCGGCTCTACAAGTAGTAAGCCTAAACCAAATGAAACTGCAAACCAGATTGCAAGACATATAAAGATTAGGCGAAGATTCTCCGACCAATAAGTTTCTTTATTTTCCACAATAGTCTCCTAGCGACGTTATAGCCTTTATTTCACATTAACATTAATAGTAAATCACATTAATGTGTGTATTTTTATTAGGCTTTATTAAAGTAATAATTTCAGTAAAAGTGTGGATATTGATTTATCCCAAGCACTGCAAACTGCAGTGGTAAAAATCCATATTCAACTTTAACTGACATCAAATTTAACAAGCTTTTTTTTTTTCGGATATTAAACTTTAGTCTAGATCAATGATTAAACAGGAATATACAAAAGAAAATGACGTGTGAACGTTAGAGTTATTGCGGTTTTAAGGGCAAGTGCTTAAAAATTTGAAACTTTAGTCTACATTGTCGTTTCAAAGGTTGACTACATCAACCCACAGATCTAAATTATCTTATGTAGGTTAAACTTTAAAAAGCGAACATAGAGAAGTAATCATTATGGACACTGAACTTTCTGAAATTTATACTTTTATTCACGCAATCCCTCCTTTTGACAGTTTGCCAAAACCTGCTTTAGCGGGTTTAATTAAAGAGTTAACTATTAATTATGTTCGCAAAGATGAATATCTCCCACCAAAAGGAATTGAAGAGCCACGCTTATATATTGTTCGTAAAGGTGCGTTAAGCTGTCTTTCTAACGAAGAAGAATTAGTTTCTCGCTTAGGCGAGGGTGACTTGTGTACTGAGTTTTGCAAGCAAAGTTTGCACTTATCAAAGAATACTGAACAAAGAAAAATGCGCCAAGTAAAAACCGATGAAGACAGCTTGGTTTATAGTCTTGATGCTGAAGTTCTACGAGATATTGGTGAAAAGTATCCAAGTATTAGTGATTATTTCAATAATAACTCTGCCGAGCGACTTAAGAAAAAAATGTCAAAAGTAAATGAAGAAGCTATTATTTCTTCTACTTTAATGAATACCCCCGTTAGTAATTTTTATCACACCCCTGTCGCTGGTATAGATGTCAAGCAAAGCATTCAACAAGCAGCAATAAAAATGACAGAACAAAGCTATTCGTGCTTAGTTGTACTTGATAATAAAAGCTGTGTTGGCATAGTTACCGATAAAGATATTCGTCGTCGATGCGTAGCAGAGGGTTTACCTATAACTGCTAGCATTAGTGAGATAATGACTAACAACATGAGCACTATTGATATAAAGAATAATGCTTATGATGCACTAATGACAATGACTTCCAAGCATATACACCATTTACCTGTTACAAAACAGGGCGAAGTAGTTGGCATGCTTACCGTCACTGATTTAATGAACAACGAAGGCCATAATGCCGTTAATTTTTCCAGTATTATTCATAAAGCAAAAAGCCTTACTGAGTTAGTAGAAATCAGTGCTTTGTTACCAAAATTACAAATTCGCTTAGCTAAACTTGGTGCGAGTGCTGATCATGTAGGTAAAAGTATCAGTGCTATCACAATGGCATTTACTAAGCGTTTAATTGATATGGCAGAAGAAGAATATGGTCAAGCCCCCGTACCTTACGCGTGGCTAGCAGCAGGTTCACAGGCAAGGCAAGAGCAACTCGCACACTCAGATCAAGACAATGGCATAATCATCTGTAATTCAATGAAACCTTGTGATGATGCTTGGTTTGAAAAATTAGCTCATTTTGTTTGCGATGGTTTAGCTGATTGTGGGTTTATATACTGTCCAGGCGACATCATGGCAACTAACCCTAAATGGCGTCAACCCGCAAAAGTTTGGCAGAAGTACTTCAACGGTTGGGTTGATACACCAAACCCAAAAGCATTATTAAACTCTAGCGTATTTTTTGACTTAGACACCATTTGTGGTGATGTCAGTTTACTTGAAGCTGTTAGAGAAAATTTACTTAAAAAAACTAAAAACAACAGCTTGTTTATCGCACATTTATCCAAAAATGCATTAGGCTTGCGCCCTCCTCTTGGCTTTTTTAGGGACTTTGTTTTAAAACAAAACGGCAAACACAAAGCCACCTTAGATCTTAAGCATAACGGCATTGCTCCTATTGTTGACCTTGCTCGTATTTATGCGCTCTCTCAAGGTATTAGTGCTGTTAATACTATTGAGCGTATTAAGCAAGCTGCAGGCACTTCTGCTATAACAAAATCATCAGCAGAAAACCTTCTTGATGCCTATGAGTTTTTAGGAATTCTACGGGTTAAGCACCAGGCTGAAAAACTGGTACAAGGGCAAGATGCTGATAATTATTTATCCCCTAAAGAATTGTCAAAATTAGAGCGAGAGCATTTGAAAGATGCTTTCAAGGTCATCAAGACACTGCAAGACTCAAGACAGGCGAGTTTCTAATGATTTTTAGCTCACTCATCCACCACCTCGCTGGCTATGAAGCTAAACGTAAGCGGCTATTGAAAAAAGCCCCTGAAGGAGCACTTAAAGATTTTTTAGCGGTGCCTTTTCCTACACTTGAAACATCAATGCACGACTTGCCTGTTTTAGCTGTAGATTTTGAAACAACAGGTCTCAATGCTAAAACCGATAAATTGCTTAGTATAGGTTTTGTTAAAATGGAACATGAACAAATACAACTTAGCTCTTGTTATCATCAAATTATAAAAACCAAGGCTAAGCTTGAAGAAAGTAATGTGATTATTCATCAAATCACCGACGCACAAAAAGAACAAGGACAGCCATTACGTGTTGTTGTTGAGCAATTGCTAAAAGCATTAGCGGGTAAGGTCATGTTAGTACACTTTGCCCGAATTGAACGACAGTTCTTACAACAAGCTTGCCTTGAACTATATGGTTTAATACCTGATTTTCCCATGATAGACACCTTGGTCATTGCTAAACGTCAATTAGATAAACGTGATACAGCTTACGATCCTTCAGAGTTGCGTTTATCACGATTACGCCATAATTATAAATTACCCGATCACCACGGACAT
>JADGDH010000269.1 GCA_016745015.1 Colwellia sp. | reverse complement strand
TGCGCTTTAGATAAAAACTGAGCTTCATCAATCAGCACACAGGCAACTTTAGAGTTACTTTGTATTACTGCAATTTCAGCGAATAAATCAGTGTTTTTGCTAAATAATTGAGCATCAGCATTAATGCCTAATCGAGAGGATACTTTGCCTTTTTCATATCTATCATCAATTTGTGCGGTGTAAAGTACTGTTTGTAAGCCACACTCATTATAGTTATATGATGATTGTAATAGATGCGTAGATTTTCCAGCATTCATTGATGAGTAATAAAAATATAGTTGAGCCATGTATACTCATGTACCTTTTGTAGTTAGTTCTTTGCTTATGTTATCTATTTAGCTGTTTATTTAGTAATGAGCAGAAGGGCTAGCGCCTTCGTTATTCGTTTCATCATTTAATTCAAGGGTTGATAGTAAGTTTCCAAGTAAGCTACTAGCACCAAACCTAAAGTGTTCAGTTGTTGCCCAACCTTCACCTAAAATATCAGTTGATAAGTTCAAGTAAATTTGAGCATCATCTACATTTCGAACACCACCTGCCGCTTTAAAACCCGTATCTATATTAGTATTATTGGTTGCTTTAATGACTTCAAGCATAATTTTAGCAGCTTCTGGAGTTGCATTTACTTTAACTTTACCTGTAGACGTTTTAATAAAGTCAGCCCCTGCGCGTATTGAAACTTCACTGGCAAGCTTTATCAATTCAGGGGTTTTTAACTCACCACTTTCAATAATAACTTTCAGCAAAACATTTTTTGAACAGGCTTTTTTACAAGCTTCTACTAATTCTAAACCAATGTGAATATCACCATTAATTAGCGCTCTATAAGGAAAAACAACATCAACTTCATCAGCTCCATAAGCCACCGCAGCTTTTGTTTCTGCTAAAGCAATGGCTAGATCGTCACCACCATGAGGAAAGTTGGTAACCGTCGCTACTTTTATATCAGGCGTGCCTTGCTGAGCGAGCAATTTTTTAGCTAAAGGAATAAAACGAGGGAAAATGCAAATAGCAGCAGTATTACCCCCTTGCGATTTTGCCTGACGGCAAAGTTTTTCAATATCAGCACTGGTTTCTTGATCAGTTAAACTAGTTAAGTCCATTAAGCTAATAGATTGTTGTGCAATTTCTTTTTGTATTTTAGTTGTCATAAGTTAATATTGCTAAGTAAATGTTAAGTTAAGTGTTTAAGTTAAAGTAAACTAAAGAGATAAAAACAAGCCAGCAATTGCTGCACTCATTAAGTTAGCAAGTGTTGCTGCTATCATCGCTTTCATACCTAATTTTGCTATATCGTGTCTTCTATTTGGTGCCATAGAGCCAATACCACCTAATAAAATAGCAATTGAAGATAAATTTGCAAAACCACATAATGCAAAAGTTATTATGGCTTGGGTTTGCGCACTCAAACTATCTTTAATTTCAACAAAGTTAGCGTAAGCAAAAAATTCATTAACTACAATTTTTTGCCCTATAAAACTACCCGCTTGCAACATTTCTGCGCTAGGCACACCAACAATGTAGGCAATAGGTGCAAATAGATATCCCAGTAACCATTCTATGGTTACGTTTTCAAAACCAAGTAAGCTTGCTGTTCCGCCAACTAAAGTATTTAACAAAGCTATAAGTGCGATAAAGGCTAATAGCATGGCACCCACATTAACGGCTAATTTCAAACCTGATGCAGCACCTGATGCGGCAGCGTCAATAACATTAACTGATTTTTCACCACTGTCTTGAGTTATTAAATCTTCTTGAGTTATTTTTTCTGGCTCCGTTTCGGGCATGATTATTTTAGCCATGAGCAAACCACCAGGAGCGGCCATAAAAGAAGCGGCAATTAAGTATTTTAAATCAATTCCTAAACCAGCATATCCCGCTAAAATAGAGCCAGCAACGGATGCTAAACCTCCTACCATAATAGCGAAAAGCTCAGATTGTGTCATATTAGCAATATAAGGGCGT
>JADGDH010000268.1 GCA_016745015.1 Colwellia sp. | reverse complement strand
GCAAGGCAAACAGGTAAGTCTTTCTTACTGGAAAAACTATTGGGTGAAAACTTCGAACAAGTAATCCGTTTAGATTTTCTTGAACAACCCTCTTTAGTTAATTTATTTAATGAGTCATTGAAACCAAATGATATTTTAGAAAACATTGAACTTGAACTGAATGTAAATATTAATATAGCTAACGCATTAATTATTTTCGATGAAATTGGTGAATGCCAACAAGCTATCAACTCTCTAAAGTTTTTTGCTGAACAATTTCCAGAAATATATCTATGTGCCTCAGGATCTAATATTGGTCTATTAGGTTCATTTCCTGTGGGTAAAGTAGAGTTAATTGAGCTATATCCATTAACATTTGAAGAGTTTTTGTGGGCTTCCAATCAGGGTTCTTTAATAAAAGCCTTTGAAAATATGAGTATGGGAATAACCGCTCATAACAAATTATTCAGCTTGTTGATTGATTATTATTTTGTAGGAGGAATGCCAGAAGCCGTTTTTAATTGGTTTGAAACACAAACTAGCTTAGGCGTTGTAGAAAGAACGCAGAGGATCAGTCAAATACATTCATCGTTAATTGCTGGCTACAAGCTAGACTTTGGTAAATATGCTAACAAAATATCAGCGCAACAGATCGATAGCATATTTCAAAATATTCCTATTCAATTGTCACAGAACATTGATGACTCGGTAAAACGGTTTAAATTTAAAGACGTAATAAATAAAAAAACTCGATATCAAGAGCTAGCGGGACCTATCAATTGGCTAGAAAAATGTAGATTACTATCCAAATGTCACCCCATAGATTCCGAGCCTTGCTCACCTTTACCTGCTTTGAGTAAAGATAATATATTTAAACTTTTCTTTTTTGATGTAGGCTTATTAGGACACATGCTCAACCTTTCTTATAAAGAACATCGTAACCAAGGGTTTAATTATAAAGGTTATATTGCTGAAAATTTTGTTCAGAACGAACTTGTCGCTCAATTTGGTAGCCCTACCTTTTCTTGGGAGTTTGCGCGAAGTGAAATTGAATTTTTATTTAAAGGTGCTGCTGGCGATATTATTCCCATTGAAGTTAAAAGTGGCAAACGTACTAGAGCAAAATCATTAGCCGTATATACCCAACGTTACCAGCCAATTAAAACAATTAAACTTATTGGCTCTACAGGCTCGTTAGAAAAACAAGAGGCAATAGTATTACCGTTATATTATGCTTCAAAAATAAAAAAACTAATAAATGGTTAGTGATTATTAGTAAAAAATAAACCATTACCAAACTTTTGAGTAAGTTCGGCTATTAATTGTAGCTCGGCTTTGCTTAGCGCTTGCTTGTCTAAAAAGCCAAAACGCTCTTCATAATACCTCCCACAATGAAGACAACTCTTCTACATTACGGTAAACAACATTATTATCATCTTCGTCGTCTAATGCCGCTAAAGTTTGGGCATTTGGTATTTTTGCTGTAGGGGTAAAAGGTAACCCACCTGAGTTAATGCATTGCATCAAAAACATCCTTACTGCATCGGTTGTCGTTAACTTTCACTTTAGTACAGGTTCATTGCAACAGCAATACAAAATCATTGCCATTTTATTTGCACATAGCGTATTTTTAACCGTTTATTACGGCTATTAAAACATCAATCCATTCATTTTAAAGGCAATATTCACGTTTTTTTAATATTTACCCTTTACAACTTGATTAACTTAGTTATATTAAAGTGGCTTCTTGTGGTTTTATGCTGAAGAATTAAAAGTACAGAGAATGACTAACAAAGAAGCGAGCAAGAGGTTAATGAAATGTAAATTTTATTTTTTAGTGTTAATTTAACTTAACATTTGAGTAAAAAACTCATTAAAATCAATTAAAAACAAAAAAAAACGTGACATTATTTTACATTTATAAAAATATGTCGCATATTAACTACAGCCCCCGTAGCAATTAATGGAAATTATAACTATGAAAAA
>JADGDH010000267.1 GCA_016745015.1 Colwellia sp. | reverse complement strand
ACCACTATCACAACAACAAAGTATTATTTTGGCAAAGACAACCGTGTTAGCCACGCTAGTTTATCACCAACAGGCGATAAACTATTAGTCAGTATCACTGCGGCTAAATTAAGCCGAGATGAAACTGATATTATGCCAAATTATATTACTAAAGATGGTGTTATAGCCTCTGAAAAAGTTCGTGCACGAGTGGCTAATAATCGTCAGTATAAAGAAGAATTATTCTTTATTGATTTGAAAAAAGGCGAAAAATTAGCCTTGAGTTATAAAACCTTACCTAATTTTGATACAGATGTATTAGCAGCAGTGAAAAAAGAAAACTATAAACGCCAAGGCAAAGAATATATCAGTAAAAAACAAGCAAGGAATATTCACCTAATGCAAATGTGGTTTCCTGTAAAATGGAATGCTGATGGCAGTCAAGTAGCCTTAATGTTAGAAGCTTGGGATAACAAAACTCGCTGGTTAGCTACAGTAAATTTTGATGATAACAAGTTAGTGAACCAACATAAATTACATGATGATGCGTGGATAAACTATGCTCTAAATGAATTTGATTGGGTAGGTAGTGATACCTTTTACTATTTATCTGAGGAAAGTGGCTATTCTCATCTTTATCATAAAGCTTTAAACGGCGACAAAGCTCAGCAACTTACTTCTGGAAAGTTTGAAGTGAGTGATGTAACACTAACGCAAGACAAGCAGCGTTTTATCTTTAAAGCAAATAAAAAACATCCTGGTATTTATGAAATATATCAAGTTGATTTAAATAAAAAATTAATAGCGTTAACTGATTTAGGTGGAATGAATGATTATGCACTAAGTCCTGATGAATCTAAATTACTCATTGAACACTCTAGTTTAACCATGCCACCAGAACTTTATGTTCAATCACTAACGGCTAATGCACAAGCAAAGCAAATTACCTATACGGTTTCAGAACAATTTAAAGCTTTGCCGTGGGTAGCACCAAATATTGTTGCTATTCCATCAAGTAACCAAAAAGAGCCTATTTATTCACGGGTGTATTTGCCGACAAATTATAATAAAAACATAGATGAAGGAACGAATAAAAACCGTGCTGTAATGTTCACCCATGGCGCAGGATATCTACAAAACGCACACCTTGGTTGGTCAGGTTACTTTCGTGAGTTTATGTTTCATTCAATGTTAGTACAACAAGGTTACGTTGTCATTGATATGGATTATCGTGCATCGGCTGGTTATGGTCGAGATTGGCGTACTAGCATTTATCGTCATATGGGAAAACCAGAAGTTGAAGATATGCGTGACGGTGTTAATTGGATTGTTGAAAATGCCAATGTTGATCCTAAGCGAATAGGCACTTATGGAGGTTCTTACGGTGGGTTTTTAACCTTAATGTCAATGTTCACGGCACCTGACTTATTTGAGTCTGGCTCAGCAATACGCTTGGTTTCTGATTGGGCTTATTATAACCATGGTTATACATCTAACATTTTAAATACGCCAGAAGATGATGCTATTGCTTATGAACGTAGTTCACCCATTTACTTTGCTCAAGGCTTAGAAAAACCATTACTGATTAACGCGCCTATGGTTGATGATAATGTGTTTTTTGAAGATACAGTTCGTTTAGTACAGCGTTTAATTGAACTCGAAAAACAAGACTTTGAAACGGCAATTTATCCTGTCGAACCTCATGGCTTTGTTCAGCCTAGTTCATGGTTGAATGAGTATCGCCGTATTTATAAATTATTTGAAAATACGCTTTAGAGATAATTAAACTAATTTAAAATAAAAAGCTAACCCAGTAATTACCGCTTAAATTCATTAATAAAGTCACTAAGAGATGTTACTGGTTTTTTTATTTTCTTTTGTTTGTAACACTAAGTAAATAATTGAAAATAATAAACCACCAATAGCGCCCCATAAATGTGCGTCAATAGCGACACTGGCTTCGATTAAGTCACTAACATCTGTACTAG
>JADGDH010000127.1:2784-7992 GCA_016745015.1 Colwellia sp. | reverse complement strand
ATATAGCACAGCAATGGTTAAACTGGCTGATAAAAGATGTTAATGATTTTATGCGTGAGCAAGATCAAAAAGAAGCACAAAGCTCTATTGATTATTTAACCAAGCAACTTGAGAATATTCAAGTAACCACTATGGAAACGGTATTTTATCAGCTTATTGAAGAGCAAACCAAAAACATGATGTTAACTCAGGTAAAAGCTGAATACGTACTAAAAACGATAGACCCAGCGCAAGTGCCTGATGAAAAAGCAGGGCCTAAACGCGCATTAATTGTTGTTTTAGGCACAATGCTTGGCGGTATGTTATCGGTACTTATTGTATTAATTCGATATTTTTCTAGTAAGAAAGGTTAGTATATATAAAATATCTTTATGTCTAATCCGTAAAAATCTGCGTAAATTTGTTGGCAAAAAGTTTCTTGATCTTAAAACCCCAAGCCAGTATTGCCCACAGATTAGAAGGATTAGACAAAATAACCAATTAGAGATCTTTAAATAAAAACAACACCCTTAATGTCTAATCCGTGAAAATCTGCGGACAAAAAGTTTCTTGACCTTAAAACCCCAAGCCCGTATTGCCCACAGATTAGAAGGGTTAGACAAAATAACCAATTAGAGATCTTTAAATAAAAACAACACCCTTAATGTCTAATCTGTGAAAATCTGCGATAATCTGTGGGCAATGAAATTTCTTGTTCTGAACCTATTTCACAGATATAAGTGAATAAATGTAGAAAAAAAACTAACAAACAAAGGAGTGTTAATGAAAATTCAACATCATGGCGCAGTAAATGGTGTAACTGGTTCATGCCACCAACTTCACATTGATAACAATAACGCTATACTTATCGACTGTGGCCTTTTTCAAGGTACAGAAAAAGAAGCAACAAGCAACAAAGATATAGAAGAACAACTAACAATAGACTTTGACCTCAGCACAATACGCGCTTTAATTGTTACTCATTGTCATATTGACCATGTAGGCCGTATTCCTTATTTACTTGCCGCAGGTTTTCGAGGCCCTATTTATGCAAGCACGGCTACAGCAGCTTTACTCCCCTTAGTGATTGAGGATGCATTAAAAGTAGGCGTAACGCGAAATAAATCAATTATCAATGCTTGTTTAAAACGGCTAAAAATACAATTAGTCTCGCTTGAATATAAAAGTTGGCAAGTACTTGCCCTGAGTGATCTTAGTTCTATCAATACACCTAAAGTAAAAATAAAATTACAAACCGCAGGACATATTCTTGGCTCGGCTTATGTTGAGATTGATATTCAAAACGTTCCAGATATTCAAAATACTCAAAGAAAAACAGACCATCATAGAGTCGTTTTTTCAGGCGATTTGGGCGCTCCTTATGCGCCTTTACTACCTGCACCGAAAAGCCCTTATCGTGCAGATACCTTAGTGATAGAGTCAACTTATGGTGATAGAAATCATCAAAGTAGAAAAAACAGAACCAAGCAATTACAACAAATTATTGAAAAAGCAGTTAGTGATAATGGCGTAGTGTTAATTCCCGCATTTAGTATAGGCCGAACACAAGAACTACTTTACGAACTCGAACAAATTATTTATCAACAAACTAAAAAAAGCACAGCTAAATATAATTTTTGGCAAACTATCGACATTATTGTTGACTCACCTATGGCTGCTAAATTTACTAAGCAATATCAATTATTTAAAAACTTATGGGATAAAGAAGCAAAACGTGAAGTTAAGTCAGGCCGTCATCCATTAAGCTTTGAGCAACTCTATACTGTTGACAGCCACCAAGAACATATGCAAACAGTTGAATATTTGGCCAAACGCAACAAGCCAGCCATTGTTATTGCTGCTAGTGGTATGTGCAGTGGTGGGCGTATTGTTAACTATTTAAAACAGTTTTTGCCTGATAACACCGCAGATATACTTTTTGTTGGCTACCAAGCCCAAGGCACATTAGGGCGAGATATTCAAAAATATGCGCCAACTTCTTATAGTAAAGGTGGTTATGTATTTATTGACGGTAAACGCATAGATATTAAAGCCAAAACTCACACCATTAATGGCTACTCAGCCCATGCTGATCAACAAGGGCTTATTAACTTTGTAAAACGAATGCGGCATAAACCTAAACATATATTGCTTGTGCACGGCGACGAACAAGCTAAAAGTGCTTTAGCCAAAAAATACCAACAGTTATTACCCAGTGCTAAAATTGAAATAGCTACACGGTAGAATGGGAGTGATATTGATTTTTCTGTTCGCCTTTAAACAGCCTAACTAACCAAAGGAGAAAAATATCAATAGACTTTATATGGATAGGCTATTATGTTGCCAAATCCCACTTTATTGCTGTACTAAAAGCAGAATTTAAGTATAATTTTGTGTTAAACATGAGGGAAAGTTTAGTGAGTAAAAAATAAAGGATATGCTTTTTAGTACTTCCATTATTATCATTTTTCTATACTCATTCTATTTTGTGACTACAAACAAAATCTTTGTACAATAAGCTAACTAAAAAGAAATTATATGAGTATTTTAAATAAAAAAATTGCCGTTATCGGCTTAGGTTATGTAGGCTTACCTTTAGCAGTAGAATTTGGAAAAAAATATGAAGTCATTGGTTTTGATATTAACCAACCGCGTGTAAAAGAGTTAAAATCAGGCACTGATTCAACACTTGAAGTATCTAATGCAGAATTAGCCGATACCAACTTAACTTTCTCGAATAATGTGGAAGACTTAAAAAGTGCCAATGTCTATATTGTTACCGTACCAACACCTATTAACGAGCATAAACAACCAGATTTAACACCGCTTATTAAAGCCAGTGAAATGCTTGGTACTGTAATAAACCAAGACGACATTATTATTTATGAGTCTACCGTTTATCCTGGTGCAACTGAAGAAGAGTGTATACCTGTTGTTGAAAAAGCATCGGGTCTTAAATTTAATCAAAACTTCTTCGCAGGCTATTCACCTGAACGCATTAACCCCGGTGATAAAGAACACCGTGTAACTAATATTTTAAAAGTTACTTCAGGCTCAACGCCAGCAATAGCAGAAATGGTTGACCAACTATATAAATCAATCATCATCGCAGGCACTCATAAAGCCAGCTCAATTAAAGTGGCTGAAGCAGCTAAGGTTATTGAAAATACTCAACGCGATGTAAACATAGCTTTAATTAATGAGCTTTCTATTATTTTTAATAAATTAAATATTGATACCTTAGAAGTACTAGAAGCCGCTGGTACTAAATGGAACTTTTTACCTTTTCGTCCCGGCCTTGTAGGTGGTCATTGCATTGGTGTTGATCCGTATTATTTAACGCATAAAGCACAAACCGTGGGTTATCACCCTGAAATGATTTTAGCAGGTCGTCGATTAAATGATGGCATGGGTAATTATGTTGTTTCTCAATTGGTTAAACAAATGCTGAAAAAACGCATTCAAGTAGAAGGCGCTAAAGTACTCGTAATGGGGTTAACATTTAAAGAAAACTGCCCTGATTTACGTAATACTAAAGTGGTTGATATTGTTAGTGAACTTAAAGAATACAACATTAAGGTAGATATAACTGACCCGTGGTGTTTAAGTGAAGAAGCACAACATGAATATGATTTAACGCTTATCAATCCAGAACAAAATAGTTATGACGCTGTTATTTTAGCTGTTGCTCACAACGAGTTTAAAGAACTTGGCGTAGAAAATATTCGAAAACTAGGCAAGAAAAATCATGTGCTTTATGACTTAAAGTATCTTCTACCTAAAAATGAAGTAGATATGCGTTTATAATCAGCAGTAGTAGGTGGGAATTTATTCGCGCTTTATTCGTAGCTTAAATTTTAATAATAAATAAAGAAAAATATATGTCTCATTACGAAAAAATAAAAAAACAGTTACAAACTTCACCTAAAACTTGGTTGGTAACGGGTGTTGCTGGTTTTATTGGGTCAAACTTACTTGAAACACTATTATTGCTAAACCAAAAAGTAATAGGTTTAGACAATTTTGCCACAGGTCATCAACATAACCTTGACGAAGTAAAAGGCTTAGTATCAAAAGAACAGTGGCAACAGTTCACCTTTATTGAAGGTGATATTCGAGACTTTGAAACTTGTAAAAAAGCAGTAACAGGTATTGATTATGTTTTACATCAAGCCGCATTAGGCTCAGTACCTCGCTCTATTGCAGACCCAATAATGACTAATTCAGCCAATATAACGGGTTTTTTAAACATGCTTACCGCTGCTAAAGAAGAGAATGTTGCAAGTTTTACCTATGCTGCATCAAGCTCAACCTATGGTGATCACCCAGCATTACCAAAAATAGAAGAAAACATCGGTAACCCATTATCACCCTATGCAGTAACAAAATACGTAAATGAACTTTATGCCAGTGTGTTTGCAAAAACCTACAACTTTAAAGCTATAGGGTTACGATATTTTAATGTGTTTGGTAAACGCCAAGATCCAAACGGCGCTTACGCCGCCGTTATTCCTAAATGGACAGCAACCATGATTAATAACGAGGAATTATTTATTAATGGTGATGGCGAAACAAGCCGAGATTTTTGTTTTATAGAAAACACAGTGCAAATGAATATTTTAGCTGCAACAGCGCCAGATAATGCTAAAGATGAAGTATATAATGTAGCAGTAGGCGACAGAACAACACTAAATGATTTATTCACTGCTATTAAAGAAGCGCTTATTAGCAATAATACTAATGTTATTACAGAGCCAACCTATCGTGATTTTAGAGCTGGAGATGTAAGGCATTCACAAGCAGATATATCAAAAGCAAAAAATGCTTTAGGTTATGCGCCAGAATTTAATATTTCAGCGGGTATTGATAAAGCAATGCCATGGTATGTAAATGCTAAAGATATTGTATGAATCACATGAAAACCTGTGGGCAAAGCAATCTCTTGATCTTAAAACAAAAACAGCGCCCTTAATGTTTAATCTGCGTAAATCCGCGCGAATCTGTGGGCAAAATAATCCCTTGCTCTTGAACTTAAAACCCTAAAAGAAAAACCTTGCCCACGAATTAACACAGATTACGCGAATTAGAGATCTTAAAACAAAAACAGCGCCCTTAATGTCTAATCCGTGAAAATCCGCGCGAATCTGTGGGCAAAATAATCCCTTGCTCTTGAACTTAAAACCCTAAAAGAAAAACCTTGCCCACGAATTAACACAGATTACGCGAATT
>JADGDH010000127.1:2195-2684 GCA_016745015.1 Colwellia sp. | reverse complement strand
AGAGATCTTTAAACAAAACTAATCCCTTAATGTCTAATCTGTGAAAATCCGCGTAAATCTGTGGGCAAAATAATCTCTTGCTCTTGAACTTAAAGCCCTAAAAACACACCTTGCCCACGAATTAACACAGGTTACGCGAATTAGAGATCTTTAAACAAAACTAATCCCTTAATGTCTAATCTGTGAAAATCCGCGTAAATCTGTGGGCAAAATAATCCCTTGCTCTTGAACTTAAAACCCTAAAAGAAAAACCTCGCCCACGAATTAACACAGATTACGCGAATTAGAAATCTTAAAACAAAAACAGCGCCCTTAATGTTTAATCTGCGTAAATCTGTGGGCAAAGCAATCTCTTGTAATGTCTAATCAGTGAAAATCTGTGGGTAAAATCTCCTAGCCTTGATCTATTCTCAAAATATATTCTAGCAATATATGCTAAACTCAGTAATATTGAAATTAATACTGAAAGGGGAGACCATGTCATTTATT
>JADGDH010000127.1:0-2095 GCA_016745015.1 Colwellia sp. | reverse complement strand
CTCCTAGCCTTGATCTATTCTCAAAATATATTCTAGCAATATATGCTAAACTCAGTAATATTGAAATTAATACTGAAAGGGGAGACCATGTCATTTATTAACGAAAAGTATTTAGCACTTTTTATAGCCAATTGGTCAGAAGCTATTAGAACAGCAAAGCGATTAAAATCATCGCTAGAACGTTTAAGCACAAACTTTCCTCTAAATGAACAAACCTTAGTTAATGCTGATGAAGATCTTTTTGATAAACTAGATGCTTTTAGAGTTCGGTTTTCAGATCTTCAAGATTGCATTGGTAATAAATTATTTCGTGGAATAATAAAACTAGAAGATGAAAATGTTTTTACTATGCCAGATATATTAAATGCAATTGAAAAAAGAGATATATTTGATAATATTCAACAATGGAAAACCATAAGAGAAGTAAGAAATTCATTTTCACATGACTACCCTGAAACAGAAGGTGAAAAAATAGAGGCATTAAATTTAGCATATCAAACAGCACCGCAATTATTATTGGTTGTTAATAATATTCAAAAATATGTTAAAAAATATCAAATTAATTTGGAAAAAATTTAGCATGAGAATTACTAAAGAACAGTCAAAATATATTGTAGATTCTGTGCATAATTATATAGATGATAAGGCTAAAATATGGCTTTTTGGTTCACGTTGCGATGATCTAAAAAGAGGTGGTGATATTGATTTATATATAGAAAGTGAAACTTTAGATTCGCCATTGTTAAGAAGAATAAACCTAAAAATAGCATTAGAAGAAATATTTGAAGAACAAAAAATAGATGTTGTTTACCATGATAAAAACTTACCAGATAAACCAATTCATGAAATAGCAAAATCAGAAGGAATAGTTCTTAATTAAAAACCTTCAAATATCCCGTTTTAATGTCTAATCCGTAAAAATCTGCGAGCAAAGTCTTTGATCGTGCCTTAACAAAAAAAGTCTCTGATCTATAAAAATTAATAGTCCCCGTTATCTTAAAGTTTTAAGCTTTACCTCAAAGCTTAACCTAAAACACTGTAACTAATAAGAACGTTAAGTATAATGCACAACTGACTAGTTGATAGCTATTTTTACATGGTGAAAAATAGTACAATTTGGTTTATATCAACGTGAATGTTTAGGCAACATTAGAAAATGCAACGAACCCAAAAAATACTTGAGCAAATTATAAACAAAACTTTAACCATGGATGATATTGAAGTGATGTGGCTTTATGGATCTCAAGCTAAAGGTACTGCTCATGAACAAAGTGATATAGATCTTGCCATAGCATTTAAAGAATTTAAATCTTCAGATATCGATCGTAAGCTTCGTCCTCAAGAGCTTAGCCTTATTTTGTCGGAACAACTTAACCTAGCTGATGGTAAGCTTTCCATTGTTGATATAAATAATATACCTGTTTATCTAGCATTTAATATTGTTGAATATGGACAAGTGATTTATGTTAAAAATAAAACAAGAGAGCTTAAAGAGATTCAACGCATATATAGTCAATATGAGTTTGAAACTATTGAGAATGCAGCAGTGAACATAAACAATAGAGTGATATAAAAATGATTGATCATGGCATACAGCTTTATTTAAAAGAGGTCATTATTCATATTGAAGAATATGGGGCTGAACTAGACGAGTTAAGCGAATTATCTGCTTTAAATAATAGAGATTATCGTGCTGCAGAACGCTTGTTACAGCTATTAACTGAAGTTTCAATAGGCTTAGCAAAACATTGGTTAAAATCAATGCAAAAAGAATCAGGGATCAATGCCTACCAAACCTTTGTTGGCTTGAGAAATATAAATGTAATTACAGATTCTGACCTTGTGGAATGGCGAAAAATAATAGGTTTGCGTAACTCATTGGTACATGACTACCTTAATATAGACAAATCTATTATTAAAATAATTATAAAAAATGCGAAGCATAGAACATTGTTATTATTTTGCCAAACCGCAATTGATGCACTGCAAAAAAAAGAAACCTAACAAAAGAATTCCTTAATCTATAATCTGTGAAAATCCGAGCAAATCTCTGAGCAAAAACCCTTGACCTTGCCCAGCCCTTACAAAACCAATC
>JADGDH010000013.1:34030-40459 GCA_016745015.1 Colwellia sp. | reverse complement strand
CTACAAAAAATCAAACTGATACCTTAATTACTCCGCAATATACTCAACAACTTCTAAACCAAAACCAGAAAGTGAATGATATTTGGTTTGTGAACTTAATAAACGCATTTTACTAACGCCTAAATTTGCTAATATTTGTGAGCCTACACCAACATTACGAGAGCCAACATGGCGGCTAACTTCTTTTACTGTTTCGCCGGCATCTATTTTGGCATATTTTTCAACTAAGCTAATTAATTCCATTGGCGATTCATGTTTGCCTAATAAAACTAATACACCGCCTTCGTTAGCTATTTTTTCTAACGCATTGCTCATTGGCCACTTTGCAACACTTTCACGTTGACTAAAAAGTAAATCTCTAAAGGTATTTTCTAAATGTACGCGTACTAATGTTGGCTCGTCTGGTTTAATTTCACCTTTAGTTAAAGCAAAGTGTGCTTGCCCATCAATAGTGTCTTTAAAAATGGTTAAGTCAAATTCACCAAATGCTGTCGGTAATTTACATTGTGATACACGCTCTATTGTGGTTTCGGTAGCATTTCTAAATTCTATTAGGTCGGCAATAGTACCCATTTTAATATCATGCTTTTGAGCAATAATTTCTAAATCTGGTCGGCGCGCCATGGTGCCATCTTCATTCAAAATTTCAACAATAACAGCCGCAGGTTCAAGATTAGCCATACGCGCTAAGTCTACACCCGCTTCTGTATGGCCAGCACGATTAAGTACACCACCATCTTTAGCAATTAATGGGAAAATATGTCCTGGCTGAACAATATTCAGGTGTGTTGCATCTTTAGCTACCGCAGCAAGTACCGTAGTCGCTCTGTCTCCAGCAGAAATACCTGTAGTAACACCAATTGCAGCTTCAATAGAAACAGTAAAATTGGTGCTAAATTGTGCGTCATTTTTTTCAACCATCAACGGCAGTTTTAATTTTTGACATTTATCTACTGTCATTGGCATACAAATCAAGCCACGACCATGAGTTGCCATAAAGTTAATCGCTTCAGGCGTTACCATTTCGGCTGCCATAATGAAATCACCTTCATTTTCTCGGTCTTCATCATCCATTAAAATAACCATTTTACCTAAAGCAATATCGTCAATTATTTCTTGTGGGGTATTTAAATTCATTAGACTCTCTTTGATTATTTGTTGATGTTGCTTATTAATAGTATTCGTTAATATTTATTTTTAATAATTCTTAATTATGCAAATGATGTAAATCATTTACTTTATAAAGCCTGATTTTTGCAATAAAGCCTCTGTCACATTTGACTTAGGCATAGATACTTCAGCAGTATTATCTTTCGTTAGTAAGCGCTCTAAGTATCTAGCAATTAAATCGACTTCTAAATTAACTTTAGTGCCAACTTTATAATAGGCAAAAACAGTTTCTTTTACCGTATGCGGAACTATCGTTAATCTAAACTTGGCATCACCCGAACTTTCATTGAGTGCATTCACCGTTAAGCTTGTTCCGTCAACTGTTACAGAGCCTTTTTCGGCAATATAATGTGCTAAATCTGCCGGCATAGAAAGCCAGTATTCAATGCTATTGCCATTATGAGTAATTGATAAAACTTCACTTATTCCATCAACATGGCCTGAAACCATATGACCACCAAAACGTGTGCTCGCCAACATAGCTTTTTCTAGGTTAACTTGCATACCCACATTATAATGAGCAAAACCTGTACGCGTTAACGTTTCATTTGAAACATCTGCACTATAACTATGTTGATCAAAATCAACCACCGTTAAGCAAATGCCGTTAGTGGCAATTGAGTCACCCAGTTTAACGTCATTCATATCAAGAGTATTGGTAGCAATGACTAAGCGTGCTCCTTGAGCATTTATATTAATAGCGTTAATAGTGCCAACAGCTTCGATAATTCCAGTAAACATAATACTTCTCGTGTTTTGTATATTAAGGTATTTTTTCTAGCTTTGCCGTAATACGAATATCACAACCCACCATGCGAATATCGGTAATTGATAATGATTTCGCTTGCGTTAATGTACTAATATTTGGCATTTCTACTAAATTTTTACCATCACCGCCCATTAATTTAGGCGCTTGATACAATATAAGTTCATCAACTAAATTTTGTTCTATAAAGGCACCTGCTAAATGAGCGCCAGATTCAACCAACACATCATTTAAACCACGTTGTGCCAATAATGTTAATAGTGCCGTTAAATCAACCTTATCTTCACCAACACTCGCTTTAACCATGGGAAGTTCTACTTGCTCTACAAAATGAGGCCATTGATGTAATTTTTCAAGTCTTATTCTATCTAATTTTCCTCGAACTAAAATAACAGCAGATTCTTGACTGAAAAAATCTAAGTCTGGCGTAAGGCGGTTTTTACTATCAATTACAACGCGAATAGGTTGACGAATTTTATCTTCTTGATAGCTTTCTTTTAATTCACCAAGCTCAGACCAACGGACTGTCATTTTAGCATTATCCGTTAAGATAGAGCCTGCACCTGCAATAACAGCACAACTTTGTGCGCGAAGCTTTTGAACATCACATCTTGCATTGCTTGATGTAATCCATTTACTTTCACCACTTTGCATGGCTGTTTTACCATCAAGGCTGGCAGCTAGCTTTACCCTAACATAAGGTAAACCTTCTGTTATCACTTTAATAAAACCTATATTAAGTGCTTTAGCTTCATTTTCTAATAAACCAACTTCTGTTTGAATTCCTGCTTGCTCAAGCATTTTCAAACCACGACCAGACACTTCTGGATAGGGATCAACCATGGCAGCAACTACACGTTTTACGCCAGCATTAATTAAACCTTGAGCGCAAGGTGGTGTTCTACCAAAGTGGCTACATGGCTCTAACGTAACATAGGCAGTAGCATCTTTTATTAACTTTGGGAATTTATTAGTAGCATCAAGTAATGCATTAACCTCTGCATGCCCCTGCCCTGCTTTTTGATGAAAGCCAGTGCCAATAATTTGGACTTTACCTTCAATACTATTTACGAGTACACAACCAACGCGAGGGTTTGGTGACGTAGTATAATGTCCCTGTTTGGCTAGCTTAATAGCTAATGCCATATAGTAATAATCTTGCTTACTAAACACTTAACGTCCTTTACTTTTTATCAATTTTTTTCTTGCGGCTTTTTCCTCTGCTTAGGCTTTCTTTGCCTAAGCGAGCAATTTCATCAGCAAATTCACTAATATCTTCAAATGATAAATAAACTGAAGCAAAGCGAAGGTAGGCTACTTTGTCTAACTCTTTCAATTGAGTCATTAACAAATTACCCAACATTTCACTGGTAATTTCTCGCTCGCCTGTAGCGCGCATTTGCGACTTCAGTTTATTAATAGATAACTCGACTTGCTCGGTACTTACTGGACGCTTTTCTAATGCTCGCATTAGGCCACTGCGCATTTTATCCTCATTAAAAGGTTCACGCGTGCCGTCTCGTTTGATAATACGTGGCATCACTAATTCAGCTGTTTCAAAGGTTGTATAACGCTCATGGCAAGCTAAACATTGACGACGACGTCTGATTTGATGACCGTCTGAAACTAAGCGCGAGTCAATAACTTTCGTTTCCTGTGCGCTACAAAATGGACAAAACATAAATTACCTGCGGTGACTATTAAGCTGTAAGATAAAAGCGATAAGTTTCAACGTCTAGTATTAAATACGAAAAATGGCCGCTAATTGCGACCATTTTAATATAAATAACGAAAAGTTAGTTAATTATTTTTCGTAAACAGGAAAACGCGAACATAGCTCTTTAACTTGGCCTTGTACACGTGCAATAACAGCTTCATTATTGATGTCATCTAAAATGTCACAAATCCAACCCGTTAATGCATTAGTTTCTTCAACACCAAAACCACGACGAGTAATAGCTGGTGTACCAAGACGCAAACCACTTGTTACAAATGGAGAGCGAGGATCATTTGGCACAGAGTTTTTGTTTACAGTGATGTGTGCTTTACCTAAAGCCGCATCAGCATCTTTACCTGTGATATCCTTATCAATAAGATCAAGTAATAATAGGTGGTTATCAGTACCGTTTGATACCACTTTATATCCACGCTCTTGTAGTACAGCAACCATGGCTTTGGCGTTATTAAGTACATTCTGTTGGTATACTTTAAACTCTGGCGCTAATGCTTCTTTAAATGCTACCGCTTTAGCAGCAATAACGTGCATTAATGGGCCACCTTGGCCACCAGGGAATACCGCACTATTTAGTTTTTTATAAATAGCTTCATCATCACAACCAGAAACAATTAAACCGCCGCGAGGGCCAGCTAATGTTTTATGCGTTGTTGTAGTCACTACATGCGCGTGTGGTACAGGGTTTGGGTAAATACCTGCTGCAACAAGACCTGCAACATGAGCCATATCAACGAAGAAGTAAGCACCGACACTGTCAGCTATTTTACGCATACGCGCCCAATCAACAATACCAGAGAATGCGGAGAAACCACCAATGATCATTTCAGGCTTGTGTTCATTTGCCAAACGTTCAACTTCTTCATAGTCGATATCACCCGTTTCAGGGTGAAGGCCGTATTGAAATGCTTCGTAAGACTTACCTGAAAAGTTTACATGTGAACCATGAGTTAAGTGACCACCATGCGCTAGGCTCATGCCTAATACTTTTCCACCAGGTGTAACAAGCGCTTGAAAAACAGCCGCATTTGCTTGAGAGCCAGCATGTGGCTGAACATTGGCATAAGTAGCGCCAAATAATTCTTTAGCGCGGTCAATAGCCAGTTGTTCAGCAATATCAACATATTCACAACCACCGTAATAACGTTTGCCAGGGTAACCTTCTGCATATTTGTTAGTAAGTTGAGAGCCTTGTGCTTCAAGAACACGAGGACTACAGTAGTTTTCAGAAGCAATTAGTTCAATATGCTCTTCTTGACGAACTGTTTCATTTGTAATTGCTTGATAAAGTTCTGGATCAAAATCGGCTATATTCATATCACGAGTAAACATGGTTTTTCCTCAAATAAACAACCTAAAAGGCTATATGTTTTGACTGTATTCTTAACTGCATAATTACTTAACTATAAAATTAAGAGTACCGTGCAATAAAAGATCTAAAAAATAATGCCGCGTATTCTGCCTGAATTAGTCTAAAATGTACACGTTAAAACCGTTGAATTTTAGTTCATTTTGTCTTGTCTTATACCTGACTTGTAATTAATTAAATATAATAATCAGAAAGCCACCATTAAAAATTAACTTAATGCTAAAACTACTTTTTCAGAACGCAATTTTTTTGCCATCAATAATACTAATATAATCGTCATACTTATAGTAACTAAACCAGTAAAACCGAGTAGTGCCCACGATACAGGCAAGCCTTTAAAAAGATCTTCCATAATAAGTGACTGACCCGAAATAGGTAACCAATCAAGCCACTTAGGCTTATCATCAACAAACATCATAATCACTGGCACCATAGCAGGTAACATAATAATCATAGAAACCATTGATTGTGCTTCTTTAAAGTTTTTTGATTGAAAAGCGACAAAAAGCTGTAAAGCTGATGCAAAGAAACAAATAGGCAATAATAGTAATAATAATGCTGTAATGGTGAAAGTGTCTAGGCTAAAACTGGCGCCAATTTTAGTTAAATCAATAAAACTGACAGAGAAAGACGTTAAGCTCAATGTTAACAAAACACCAATACAAGCAATTAAGCTAGCGCAGCATAGTTTAGCGGCAACTATGTTAACGGTACTTACTGGTTGGCATAATAACATTTCTAAAACATTGCGTTCTCGTTCGCCAGCACTGGCGTCAATTGCGACAGGTAGGCCAGACATAAAGGCCGCCATTAATAAATACAGGCCAAGCATCATAGAAATAATCATCGCATTGGAATTAGGCAGCGAGGTATCTTGCTCGATAATTTTTATTGGTTGTAACAAACGCACATCAATACCACGAACTAATAAACGTTTGTAACCTATAGTGCGGGCATAATTGTCAATAATACTTTTAATGCGGCGCACAGGAGACATGTTTGCTTTCTCGCTGTAATCAGCACTTAAATATATATCAATTGTTTTGCCGCCTACCATGTCTTTATTAAAGGTTACTGGAATAGTTAAACTTAGATTTCGATCATCCCAAATAACCTTTTTATCACTGGGTACGTCACTAAATAATAAAACATTATCATCATTAAGCGCTTTAATTAGCTTAGGTGCATACTCAGCGCCAGTCACTTTTATATAAATCGCTGGCGTTTCTACTGCTTCTTTAATCATCACTTTTGACATAGCGAAAATCATCACTGGTGCCATCACTGCCATCATCATGGCCATCATCATAGCTCGTTTATCACGAAACGCTTCTTTTAACTCTTTACTTAACAATGCGTTGAACTGGCTTATATTTAACGTATTCATGCTGC
>JADGDH010000013.1:0-33930 GCA_016745015.1 Colwellia sp. | reverse complement strand
TCATGGCCATCATCATAGCTCGTTTATCACGAAACGCTTCTTTTAACTCTTTACTTAACAATGCGTTGAACTGGCTTATATTTAACGTATTCATGCTGCGTCTCCTTCAACTAAGCTAATAGCTGAACCAATCATCATAGCGCTAACATCAGACATCATGGCACGTTTATCACGAAACGCTTCTTTCAATTCTTTACTTAACAATGCCTTGAATTGGTTTATATTTAACGTAATCATGCTGCGACTCCTTCATCTGAGCCGATAATTTTAACGAAGGCTTCTTCTAGTTGCGTTTCACCTGCTAATTCACAAAGTTCGGCAGGTGTTCCTTCTGCCGCTAATTTCCCGTTAGCAACAATAATAACGCGATCACACAAAGCGGCAACTTCTTGCATTACATGTGATGAAAATAAAATACAATGACCTTTTTCTTTAAAGCGAGCTAAATAATTACGCAACACTCGTGTACTCATCACGTCTAGACCACGTGTGGGTTCATCTAAAACAAAATTTTTGGGCTGATGAACTAATGCTTGCGCAAGGGTTACCTTCATTCGTTGCCCTTGAGAAAAACCCACCGTTTTACGGTGCGCTAATTCAGTCATATCTAAATCTTTAATGACTGTTTCAATTGCTTGGTGTTTAGCGTCTCCTTGCAAACCGTGAATACTGGCAAAGTAATCTATTTGCTCATATGCTGTTAAACGCTCATACAGGCCAAACTTATCAGGAAATATCCCTAAACGTGCTCGGGCAGCTAGTGGATTTTTAACCACATCAATGCCATCAATTATCGCATTTCCCTCATCGGCTTTTAATAAACCATAAAGCGTGCGTAAACAGGTGGTTTTTCCTGCGCCATTAGGCCCTAAAATTCCGGTAATTTCGCCATCATTAGCACTAAAAGATAAACCATCTAAGGCAATAACAGGGCTTTGTTCTTTGCTATGAATTATGCGACTAACAAAACTTTTCTTGCTACCACCAAAGGTTTTACGCAAATTATTAACTTGTATCATTCTTCACTTCCTTGTATTTGTGCAGAAGACGTTATTTTTTTGGCTTCTGGGATTAATGTTCCACCGTTTAAATTAGTCATAAAAGACTCATTGGGAACATCTTCTAAGCAAGATTCATCAAGCTCTTTAGGTTTTAAACTTGTTAAAAATTCATTGATAATATCACTGGCACAAGTGTTCATAGCAACAGTGTGTGCAGCATTTTCAATAACAATATGATGATTATTTGGTAATGAATTGGCAGTGAATTCACCATTACTTGGCGGCGTAACTGGATCTAAATTACCTGATAAGATCAGCGTTGGAATATCAGCAGTTACTGTTTGATAGAATTCTTCACTAGGGCGATATTGAGGCCAGAGAGGACAAACCATTTTAAAACCAAAGTGACTATCATCACCACCAAAATTATTGTTCGCATCTTGTTCAAAATCAATCGCTGATATTTTAGGAAAATCTTCATTACAAGTAATATTAAACAACAAGCCAAGGTAGATCCCTTGTCCACCATCTGATTGCGCCACTAAGCCTGCTAGTGGCATATAATTACCTAAATAAGCTTGATGTATAACCAAAGGAACTAATGAACGTGTGGATACTGAGTATAATTGCGTACGCAAAGTACCTAATAATTTAGCTTCACTGATAATAAACTTGGTTTGTGTTCCTAAGCGTGGGTGAGCAATATTAACTTGTGCAGGCTCTTGTGCTAAACGTGCTAATAAAGCGCTAAACTCTTGCTTAAGTTCAGGATAAGCTTGTTGACAGCTTAGCTCTTTTTGACAATTAGCTAATAATAAATTGAAAGATCGTGCGGAGCTTTGCCCAAATAAACCAATAGGCACTTCAATTGGCCCAACGCTATCAAGCACAACACTACGCAAAGAATTAGGATACAGTCGCATATAAACAAGCCCAGCGCGAGTTCCGTATGAACCACCATAAATGTTAATTTGTTTATGCCCTAATGCTACGCGAACACCGTCAAAATCACGAATAGCATTTTCACTATTATATTGGCTTAAATCGCCACTAAAAGTAGCAAGGCAATCTTTAATATCTTGTGCTGAAAATTCTTCTGGCGTTATTGCGTAAATATCCTGCTCTAATGCATCTTCACATTGAATGGGGTGCGATTGCCCAGTACCTCGTTGATCAACCAAAATCAAATCACGAGTTTTACGTACTTCACTAAAAACTTGACGCAAACCCACGGCTAATTCGGCAGCGGCTTGTCCAGGTCCACCTGCTAAAAACATTAAAGGGGTTTTATTATCGCTACTGTCTATTGCTGGCAACACTACAAAATTAATATTGATCTGCTCACCATCAGGTTTACTGTAGTTCTCAGGTACTTTCAATTTGCCACACTTTACTTGCGCTTTAATACCGTCAACATGGCAGTTTTCAAGTGTAAAACTCTGCCCCTCGCTATAAGAATTAAAGCTTATAAGCAAAACTAACAAGGGGATAACGATCCAATTATTCATCATTTTGTCTTTCCATATTGTTTTTATTTTTAACAGTGTTATTACAAAGCTAGTACAAAGTTAAAGTATTCTATTCGATTTCACTATTATTTAGAATCCATCACTTTGTAAATATTTATAAAAATTTATTCACAAACGCTTTAATAAACGATAAAGTTTAAATATTGATTTTTCTCTAATTACCTAAGGAACCCTCATGGAATTGAATCAGTGGGTAGATGAGTTGTTTGAAGTGTTTGATGAAGATAAAGACGGTGTAATTAGCCGTACAGAATTTGTTGAGCTCATTGACGTGTTATTGCAAGACAAAGGCATTAGTATGTGTGAGTCTATTTTTAATCGTTTTGACAAAAACCATAGTAATTCTATTTCTAAAGACGAATTAAAAGAAATGGTTATTGAATTAGCTTTATAAGTTAAATACTTCCCTTTGAACATGCCTACTTTTTTAGGCTTCTCTTGTTCGTATTAGCTGTTACGGTTTGTCACTTCTTTATGATTTATTGGTATGTGTAATGTCATACCAAAGCAGAACAAAAAACCTAACATAACGTTAGGTTTTTTAGTTGCTTATATGAATTAGTTAGATTGACTAGCTAGGTTAACTAGCTAGATAAATGTTCTTGTCAACGTACTGATGATAATGCTTTCTTCAGCGCTTCTTTATTAATTTTATTTTTATCACTTTGCACTAATGGTAGTGATTTTTTGTAAACAACTCTACTTGGTATCATGTAAGAAGCTAGGTGTTTTTTCAGCTCAAACAATATCTCTTTTTCTGTTATTTCACTTTTTGCTGAGTAAACCATGACAATTTCTTCTTCGATAAGCTCATTGTCTAGTCCGAAAACAGCACATTTCTCTATTTGTGGGATATTTTTTTCCACCACAGATTCAATTTCAATAGGCGAAACCCTAAAGCCGCGAGTTTTAATCATGTCATCTTGCCTAGAAACGAAGTAAAAGTAACCTTCTTCATCTTTGTATACATAGTCACCCGTAGCGACAACCAGTTCGTCAGTTAATTGACCTTCTAAGTTAATAACATCTTTTAATATTTGTACAGACTTGAACCGTTCTGAGTTTTGTTCAGGGGCATTCCAAAAACCTCTATAAATATAGCCACCTCGATGGATCAATTCGCCTACTTCACGAACTCCACACTCTCTGCCTTCTTCATTAATCACATAGAGTTCAACATCAGGAATAGCTTTACCGATAGAGTCTGGCCTAATTTGAACTTGTGAGGGATCAAGATAAGTTGAACGAAATGCTTCAGTTAAACCATGCATTGAATAAAAATTAGCCTGTTGGAAGGTGTTTTTACAATCTTTGATCATTTTAGCGGTAACATTGCCACCTGAAGAGGTAATAGTTTTAACACCAGAAAAAAGCTCAGCGTTAGGAATTCGGTGCATATCTTCATCAAACATTTGTGAAATATTAACTGGCATTAGTGGCAAAACAGTAATTTTGTCGTTAATTAAATGGTTAAAGAAATCTTCTGGTAAAATAAATCGGTGCAGCGCTAATGTTGCCCTTTTATACAAGGTACAAAAAATTTGATTTAAGCCATAATCAAGATTAAAAATAAGTAAGCCTGAAATCACATCATTTTGTTCTAACTGTAAATACTGAGAAACAACACGAGCAGAATCAATTAAATTTCGGTGTGAAATAACAATGCCTTTTGGTGTACCAGACACACCAAAAGAATAGGTAATAACCGCATTACTGTGACCATTGATATCACATGTATAAGGCTTGTTATAGTATTTGAATATTTCTTCAAATGACGCTATGCCTTTGCTGGCAGTTTCATATGAAATAATATGACCGCCAAAATTAATCTCTTCAATACTTTCAAGCTTAAGCTTATCGGTGATAATGCACTTAATGTCACAATCATTAATTATATATTCAATCTGCTCTGATTTTAGCAAAGTAGTTAGTGGTACTAATATGTAGTCGGTAGACAAAATAGCTAACACAGCAATAACTTGCTCAATACCCTTTTTAGAATAAATACCAACGCGTGAATCTTTTGGTAGATCTAATTCGTTTAAGTAGAAAGCGACTTGATTTACTTTGATAAAAAGCTCAGCGTAAGTCATACTTTTTTCGTTATAAACTATGGCTGCTTTATCGCTATGAGCCTGCACAGCACCTTCAAGCAGTGTTCTTATACAGTTTATTGACATAATTATTTTCCTCTTTCTTCTTTCGTACTGATATAAGTATCAGCATCGACATCAGTATTAACAGTTCCCAGTGTCCATATATCATAATTACTATCAAGAACAGTCATAGGGTTATGTTCTGAATTAAGAATTTTTTTATAGAAAAACGAAATGATATCTTCTATTTCGTCGCTCGTTAATACCTTAGTAATACCACCTGTTAGCACAATAGAGTTAATAGCAAGTAGCTTTAAATTTATATAGGCTTTTCTATAATGTGAAATTTTACATAACACCAAAAAGATAGCCAGTTGCATCAATATTTTGGTCGATTTTTCACTTTGCTCTTCAAAAATATTTTCTGTTACTTTTAAATGCATGAGTAGCTCATAAACAAATTCATTATTTTTGGCGGCAAAAATTAACGATTGCTTTGACTTATACACACCAAGCTTTTTAAATACTAATCTATCGTATTCATTTTCAGTCACTAAGTTGTCATCAACTAAATCTTTTGAATAATGAATATCCGTCGTTGCGCCACCAATATCAAGCAAAATAAAAGGGTTTACTACTGAAAATTTGGCATTAATTAACGGTAATGTTTTATTCACAATGTATGGCGTAGGGAATATTTGATTCGAGGTAATATCGTATAGGTGCTTAATGTCTTCTTTACCTTCAATATCTTTTTGATAAAGGTTAGTTAAATATTCTCTTAAATGCTCTTCAACAATATGAAGCCTGTCGTCAATAATATTTGGCAATATATCAATATTTTCAATGTTTTCTTTTATTGCTGGTACATCGATTTCATTACCAACAAAAACAATATTTGAATAACGTAATTGAGCTAAATAGTTATATAAATTAGCAGAAAAAATATTACCGTGTGAATTGATTCCACCAACAATAATTACAACGTCAATAAGATCGCTTGGTAGTGAGTAATCTTCAATATTCTGATAAAGCACGGTATCAATGATATTAATACCTGAGTTAAAGGCAATATTGGTCGCATATTTTAGTGAGAAGGTATTAGTAATACCGATAATTAGGGTTGTTAGCCCGCCATTAGCTGATGAACAAATGTAAACATCATCTTTAGCAAAACCCTCGACTGTTTTACCGCATTTATACATTAGGTCATCTAAAATATCTTTATTAAAATCCCTAAGGTGCTGTTCAATATGCCCTGTTCTACTGAGCTTAAAATAGGTGCTACCTACATCAATAAGTAGCTTTTCATTGCTTTGTTCTACGTCTAAATCGCTCATTGCATAATTCCTATATCATGAATAATGTCATTGACGATACTAGTCGTATCTTTAGTTAAATCACATTGCGCTTTGTCGTAGGCATAACAACGATCTGGAATGGGCACATTCCCTCTTTTAATAATTCTGATATTTTTCTTGGCATCTCTAATGGTGATCATATTATTGTGGTTAATAATATGCGGAGAAAAAGGCACATCGATAATACCGTTTTTGATAGAATTAAAAACTTTTCGCCATAAAGTATCGGCAGGGTCATTAAACACGGCTTCCATTATTGCGTTAACCTGTAGGGTTAACATTTCCTCTTCTTCTTCATCAACCACATTAGGTAAACCATTTAGAATACCTAACGTATATTGCGTATTAGATACAGTTTTAGCATTAGCCTCTTTGGTTGGAATACCCGACGCTTCTTCTCTGGTTTTAGTGATGATTTTATCTGCGCCAACCATTGACGCTATCACTGTAGACATATTAATTAACTGCTCAGCGTAATCTTTGTTCATTGGAAAAGCGCCCATCCATTGGTGATATACCAAATGTATAGAAGCGTCGCTACAATTAATTTGTGCTGCGTAGTACTTTGCTAGCTTTTTAAGCACTGCACCCGTGACAATATCTTGATTCATAGAGCCTTGCTGAGCAAACGATACAGAAAATGATTTTACGCCTTCTTCTAATGACAGCAGCATTTCTAGTAGCTGAATAACAATGGTAATTGATGGTGGTACTAACGTTGCCGTCAATGGACCAAACGATTCTCTGTTAATGGGTTCATTTAGTTTAGAATAGTTAGCGCACACTCTTTCTACATACTTCCAATATAAAAAGGCTTTATCAAGCGGAAAGTTTTTTGAATAAGGCAGAAGATAAGTGATGGGGCCACCTTCAATTTCAAAAATCCCCGAAGCTATTGCTGTTTCAATTAATAATCTGGCATCAGGCGTACCATGGCGTAAACTGACTGGTTTATTAAAATGCGTGATCATCTTGCGTGTTGTACGATAGCCATGATTCACCAAAGGATAACCATTAAGCATGTCGACATCATTTTCTTCACTCAAGCGGAGCATTTTTTTTGATGTAGCATAATCATTTAATCGGGTATTAGAATCTATAGTTAACGGCAATACATCAACATTGGCATCAACAAAAAATTCATAAAGGGCAAATTGCTTTTTATAGGTAGGAAAACCGCCACGTGGTTGCACTAGCATTTTACTTTTTTTCTTAAAATGATGAGATATAAACAAATCTTTGCTAGCATTTTTAACAAACTCAGCCACTTCGGCAAAGTCAAAGGTGTCAACATACTCATTGCTAAGAATTATTTCTCTTTCTTCTTGCAGCAAACTCATTATTTATTACTCTCTTTTGTTTCTTTGCTTTGAATGCTTCTTTCTTTAAGTAAAGTTTCTAACATATCCAAACCCGTATTTAAATCGACCTGATGACACACTATATCAAAGCCATAATTTTTGTACCTTGGCACGATATCTTCCGCATTGCCGGTGCCAACAACTAAATTGCCACCAATCATCATGATAATATCATCTAAATTTTTATATTTTGCTTTCAGTAGCTTAACTTCTCGGCTCCAACCTTCTGCTTCACCGTTGAGAGAAGATATCATTAAAACATCAGCTCCCGTTTCCACTGCTGCATCAAAAAACTCTTCTAAATAAGTATTAACCCCAAGGTTAAATACTTCATATCCTCTCGCATTTAAAGAGAGTTCAATTAATCGATTAGCGACCACATGGATATCGTTACCCACTACGCCTGTTACTACTTTCATATAATTTTTGCGCTCAATGTATAACTATTCACTTTATTGAATATATGGTATCAAATATTCTATTAAAACACTCCTAAAATGCTAGAATACTGGCTTATACCCTATATAAAAAAGAACAGGACTAATTTATGACATTTTTTACTGCCGATATTTGTGATGATCACAGTAATAAGGTATTTGTATTAGGCTCAGGCTATAAAAATTATGGTGGCGCGAGCAAATGCCAAGGCGAAATAGTTACGATCAAATTAGACAAAAACAATTCAGATCTAATAAAACTTCTCAGAGATGAAGATGGCTCAGGAAAAGTTGTTGTGGTTGATGTCGACCAAGAATACTTTGCCGTAGTAGGTGAAAACTTGATGAAATTTGCTCATCAAAATAATTATGCTGGTATCGTAGTCAATGGCTACATCAGAGATACTTTTCAAATAACAGAAATTCCTGTTGCCTTATATGCACTAGGAACTTGTTCTAGAAAATATATTCCAGTAACGTCAGGTGAAAGAAATATTAGCTTATCATTTGGTGGTATTGAAATTAACCACGGTGATTATCTTTATGCTGATACTGATGGTGTAATTGTAACTAGCGATAAAATTGTTTAGATATTTTATTAGTTTATACATGAAGATATGTTTAATACCAGTAGCTTAATACAGCCTCTGTTGCCAATATTCAAAGGGAATACGTTCTTGCTCTAGCCTAAGCCGTTCTTGGAAATGTTCATTTTTAAGCTGTTGATAAAGAGTTTGTTCTGCTTTAGTCAATTGAACTAAATGCTTGCTTGGGTGGCGTTTATCTGCTGGCTCTTGACCCCAAAATTCTTTGCAGGCAAGTAAGGTGGCTTCATCCATCAAAAAAGAGTGTATTTTAGGAAAATAACTTCGTGCCTGAGCAAGAATGGCAAAACCATGGGTATCAATATCTCCCCAATAATAAAGCCGACATTGTTTTAACCAGGCTATATTTTTTAATGCATTAATACCATAACCTAAACCAAAAATAACAATAGCATTGTTCACTTGAGGAAAAGCTAAACCATTAGTTTTATTTTCAGTGATGTAAACCTTATCACATAAAAGGTTTAGCTTAGCAAATTCATCAACAGTGACTTCTAGATCAGAAAAGCCACCTAAATCGGCAATCATGCTTTGATCTAATACCCGAAATCGAATTCTTGGCTGAGGAAATTTTAAGCCGAAACGTTTTTCAAAACCATGATCGGTTAGTTTACTAATATCGGCATTAATAACATCACTGGATAATAATTGATCAAGTAATTTTTTCAATATACCTTTGTGTAAACCAATAAATTTAGTGTCTATTCCTTTGACACTTAACTCACGCAAATAGCAATCAGGCTTAGGGTTAGCAACAAAATGATGACAAACTAATAAGATCTTCGACCAAACATCTACATGTTGCAACAGCTCATTTGGTTTGTGTTGCAACCAAGGCAGTAACAGTGGAAATTGTGTATTGGTTACTAACACCTTTGCTATAAAATTTTGCCATTGCTGCCAATACCCTAAAAACCGTGCCAAACACTCAATATTAGCAAAGGTGATGGCGGTAGGGATTTTTTGCTTGCCTAAACTACGAAAATTCAACGCTTGCCAAGTTAAATTAAAGTATTGACTATTTCTCACTTGAAAAAGGGTTAATTGTTCAATCCAATCAGTTACTTCATTAAATTGATGCAACATTTGTTTGTCGGTTATTTTACTCAAGGTTAGTGAATAAGGAAAAAGCGTATGAGTCGATACTTCTTCCTTACCACTTTGCAGTAAATATTGCTCAAGCCATGCTTTATGAAAAAAGTGACTTTGCCATTTTTTCTTTAGTTGCTGTTTAAGTTGTGCTGGTGCTTTCATTACAACTCTTCAATCATATTTTGATATTGGCTGTTTGTTTTAGCTAACTCGTTATTAGCTGTTTCATTAGTTAATAACGTCGCTGAATTTTGTTTATGTTGACGCATTTTTTTACGGTATTGCTCAATGGTCATATTTAATAACATTGAGCAATTATTTCTTTGATCAACAAAATGAACCTGTTGAACATAATGTTCAATAACATCAAGTTTTTGCAAGGGTGTAACCAATAACAATTGCAAGCCTAGTTTTTTAAATAACTCTAAGCCAAATCGCGTACTGTCTTTTGAACCTCTGGCAAATGCCTCATCAATCACCACTAAATTAAAACGGCGTTTGGCATTACGGTTCATGTGATATTGTTCATCAATTAAGCCATATTGTAATAATATTGCTGCCGCTAAAATTGAGTAGGCTAATTTTTCTTTTTGACCTCCTGATTTGCCACCTGAATCGGAGTAGCATTCTTTTTCACTGTCATCTTCTCGATAACGCTCAACTACATTAAACAAGTGCCAGTAACGCACGTCTACCACCTTTTGGGTCCATTTCGGGTCATTACGCATTTGTTCAATTAAATCTTTTACTCGAATAAATTTTTCTTCTGAATACAAACTGTCATCGGTTGCATATTCAACACATTGCTTTAAACGTTCTTTAAAATCACGAACGTCGACATCAAGAGAATTAACCGCATCAACTTCTATATAGGTGCCCGATTGATAATCTAAACCGCGCAATGCTTGGTTGATTAAGGCAATACGCGCATCAATATCTTCATTGAATTTTTCTAACTGGCTTCTAAATATCGCCATAGCTCGTATTGTGTCTCTATTAAGCATTTCTTTAAATTTATGTTCATATTTTGGTAAATCTTCAGCTACTAATTTATCAAGCATGGTTTTATATTCAGACAAAGAAGCAAGGCTTTTATCTAATTCGGTAACATCATTTGGAAATTCATGAGCGAAATCAGCCATAGCATTTACCATAGCACGCTCTTTTTTACCTATTTTTTCTTGTAAATGTTGTACTTTGTCATTTAACTTTTTATTCAATTCTTGTTTACGGGTCGTTATTTCTCGTAAGTTAAATGCCTTATCACTAAAATACTGCTGAACAAACTGCTCTATAAGAACAAAGTATTGTGTTTGTTCATGTTCAGATAACATTTGCCAAATTTGTTTGTTGTCAGTTAAGGCTTGTTGATCATTATCAATTTCAGCTGATTTTTTTCCAACATCTTGATTGGTTTTATTGAATTGTTCGGTAGCTAATGTATATTCTTGCTCAGCACTACCAAGCTGTTGTTGTAACTGCTTTAAAACATCAGAGCTTTGTTCAAGTTGTTGTTTTTCATTTTGTAATTCAGTAATAAAACCACTCACTGACGGCCAGTTTATTTGTTCAAATGAAAAATTAAAATTAGCCAAGTTATTCGCGCTAATACGAATATTTTCTTGCCGGGTTTTATCAAGTTTCAAGGCAGTTATTTGTTGCTGCTGTTGCTGTTCTTGGTTTTGTAGGCCTGTAACTTGAGCACTTAATAGCGCTATTTTTGCTTGGTTACTCCAACCTAAAACAAAGCGACGTTTATCATTAATATCATGGCGATCATCTTTTTCATGACGAGATCTGCCTGATTTCATTTGACCTTTAGCTGTTATAGCTTTTTCACTGCGGCGAAAATCAGCTAAATCATCACAACATTGATAATTAAAGCGCTGACTTAATTCATTTTTAAGCCAAGTGTAATGTTCGCTATCAGGCTTTATTTCAATTTTTTCCGTTAATATATATGGAGTTACGTCATTATCATCTCTAATAAACCGGTATTGCTCTGTTTTTACTCGATAATAAACTAAACGACCACCTAAATGGGTATTGTTAACGAGTTCAGATACTTGTGCGTAAAGTTTGTCTGGCACGACTAATGATAAAGCAAAGTTATGTAATACTCGCTCTATAGCGCCTTGCCAATGACTTTGTTTAGTTTTTACTTGCAGTAATTCACCAACAAAGGGTAATTGTTCTTCGGTCAATTTTAATGCATCACATAAGCATTGACGTAACTTTAATTGTTGCAGTGGAATATTCGACTTTCGCTGTTTTAACGCGTTCAGTTCATCATTAATTTCCACTTGATTTTGTTGTAACTCACCAAGTGATTTTCGCGTAGAAAAAATATTGTCATCAGCTTGTAAAATAAGATCTGTTTGGCTTTCAACCTTATTTTTTGCGGTATCAATATTTGTTAAAAACACATCAGCATCTAATTTTTCTGGCAAGCTCAAGTCTGTTAATAAATTTTGGTAAATATCACAAATCTGTTGCTTTTGTTTCCGCTCTGCGACTAAACGATTAATTTCATCAGCTAGCTGTTGAATACGTAAACCACCATTACTATTTATCTCTTCCTGTAATTGTGTTTTTTTACGTTCAATAGACGATTTAATACTTTCAAGTTCACTAAGCTTTATCTGTAAACGGTCAAGCTCTTGTTGACGTTTATCTAAACGTTGTTGATAAAGTGCTACCGATTTTTTAGCGATAAAAGAATCAATACAATCGCGTGCTGATAAATATTGTATTTTATCCTCTTGTGCCGATAACGCTTGCTCGCCTTGTTTTACCACGGGTTGTAATAAATCAACTTTATGACGGGCAGCCACTACAGTATCATGTAAACGTTTTAAATCTTGATAGTTACGCTCAAGCTCAGCAAGTTGCACTTCTACATTGGGCTTTTCTAACATATTTTGACGAACAAAATCAGTTACTGAACCCACCGATTTCATTGAAATGGTTTGGTTGAATAACTCTAAGGCTTTACCGTCTGTGCCTAAGCCCATTAATTTACTTAAACTTTGACCATAAGGCGCAAAGCTGTCAAATAATTCCACCTGTTCATTTTTTCTCAATTTTTTACGTAATTGTAAAATTTGTGCACCAAAGCCTGAAAAATCATTGGTAATGCTCAAAGCATCTCGAGCAACAATGTAAAGTCGTTTAACTTTATGCTCGCCAGGTTTTAACCAAAAAACTTGCGCAATGGTAATAGTTTCATTTAGCGTACTGGCATGAAATTGAGCTAACAACACACTGTAATGTTTGTCTTGGCGCAAACCGACAGATCTGGCTTTACCATTGTCATCTTGCTGCGAGGTATAAAAACCATGAAAATAAGATTCTAACGAACGTTCATTTTCACTGGCTCCAGCCGCTTTATTAAAGGCTAATTTTCGAGGCGGCACTAATAATGTTGTTAGACCATCCACTAACGTTGATTTACCGCTACCAATATTGCCGGTTAATAAGCAATTATCTTGTTGTGCCGTTAATTGCCATATTTTACCGTCAAACGTTCCCCAATTTAACACTTCTAACTTGGCTAAACGAAACCCTTTCGCTAGTGTGTTAACCAGTGCAGTACTTTCAGCTAATTGTGGAGCAATGATTGGTATAGACTCTGACAATCCTTCATTTACATGTTCAGTCATAATTTAATCCTCTTGTTCTGCAGTTTCGCTAGCTTTGCTTATTGCATAGGCGGTTAATAACTCAAGCTGTTGAACAATATGTTCAGCATTAATAAAGGCCTTGATGATCCTTTGTATTTCAAATTCATCCGGATAATTCTTCAATGCCTTAATAAAGCCCAGTTCGGTCACTTTGTTGAGCAGAATATTAAATCCTCTTTGTTGTTTTAATTCATTATTTTCAGCATTAAAATATGGCTGCAACCATTGATGTATTTCGTCTCTAGTTATAATTAAACGCGGACTACTTTCTTCGCTATCATGTTCAGCCAAGCGTTTTCGGATCAAAACTAATAACAATGATTGCGCAAAAGGTAAGGCTCTTTTGTTAATCAAACGCGGCAAACTTGTCTCTGCTGTGTGTGCTTGCTGTTTTTGTTCTGACGGTTCTTGAATTTCTTCAAAATTCATTTGTCGTAAAAAAGCATAACCCTCGGCTTCATCTAATATCAACGATAAACCAATTTCAGCAAAGTATTGTCGAATTTGATACTGATCGCGTTCTAGCCAAGTCCATAAATCAATTTGTTTTTGCCGATATATCGCGCCCTTTAGCAAGCGGATTTGCACTGACGACTTCTGTGTTTTTACAATTTCACTGGTGACGATATTTGCTGACTCTATAGTGTCATCAGTATTTTTTGTTTGGTTATTAGATTCATTCATTTGGTGTATTCTCTATAGAAAGCGATTCTCTGATAAAAGTAATTAGGGGAATAGATATTTGTCGTGTTTCGTCGGTGGTTATTTGCCAGCTAATATGCTGTTTGTGGTTATCGTCAATATGCGCTTTGATTTGTTGCTCGCAGGCAATTTTCAAATAGGTTAATACCTCGTCAAGCCCCTGTTCAATAGGTGATTGCTGAACAATTTGTGCTAACGTGGCTTGCCCTTGATTAAGGTACTGACTTTTTTCAATATTGTGCAGTAACTGTGCTTCACTGACTTGACTGATTTCAAATAAAGCGGTTAAATCAACCTTTGGCGTTTTACTGGCTAGTTGTACTAATGAGTCTAATTTCTCTTTGTGTTTTGCTTGAAATAAATGACGACTCATTACAGGGAAAATATCGGCACAAAAATCATCTAATGGGAAGGTTAATGCTTTATGCTGCACTTTTAAAAATTCTGGATTTTTTAATGCTTTTGCCTCAAAGCCCCGAATAAGCTCAATAATACGACGATTATCTTGTGATTGTTCTTGAATATAGCGACTTAGATGTTCAGTAATCACATGCTTGGTTTGATTCACCTTAGTTCCCGCATCAAGTAAGTAGGCATATAAATGACGTAGTAGCTCATCATTTTTCGCGAATTCACGGGTTTGTTCCAAATTCAATAGTTGTTTAAGATCTTGCCGTAAATTTTCGCGCATTGACGGGCTCATCAATAATTCAAAAAAGGCACTAAACGAACTACCTTCATCGGAATCATCAATCACGTCTTGACCTGATAGCACTTGCTCTAACACTTTTCCCTTATAATGTTCAGCTAAGGTAATTGTTTTACGGGTATTACGATCAAGCTGCCTGAAATTAGCTTCTACTTGTCGAAATTCCCCGAGCAATTGTCGAGACATATCAGACACTAAAAACATTCTTTCACGTATTTGAGTTGCTGATAGTCCAGCATCCATACCTTGTTCAACGGCATTAATTTGCTGTGCTATTTCAGCTTGCTGTTTACGCAACGTCATTAATTTACTTTCGGTATCTTGTGATGTACCGTGCACTAAATCAGCAACAAGATCTAAAACCATTTTCAACCTAGACTCAGTACCAACAAATTCACGCCCTTGCAGCTCTTGTAACCAACGCACCGATTTTTCAACTTCAGGTAATAAGTCACATTCTGGTTCATCACTATTTTGTGGCATATATTTACGCAAATAACCCACTTTTTGATTGATCCAATCATCAATGTAAGCCTTAGCCGATTTAGGAAATAAAGACTCACCGTGACTATCATGAATATCTTGTAGTTGATAATCAAGCAAGGCGATCAATTCTTGATACGGTACAGCGCGACGATTATTTTTAATAAAGGCAATAAAGAAAAAACTCGCTAATAAAGGAAAGTGTGGTGATGATAATAGCCGTAATGCACCACTGTGCTGTTTAAACTGATTTAGATAATCAAAACTAAGATCTTTAGACATTAAGTTCTTCCTCTTGAATTACATAACCGGGCGCAAGCATTAAGTTTTTGACCCCATATAAACTAGCAGGGTTTAATAAAGCTAATTGATATTGGCTTGAGGTTAATGAGTGCTTTTCACTTGAATCGACTTGCCATTGCTGTAATAAATAACCAACCAGTGCTGCTCTTACTTCTAAATTTAGACAGCCATTGCTCATATCGTAATCAAGTTCAATGGCTTTTTTGTGAGTGATGCTAGGGTGAGGTATTAAGGTTAAGTCGACAATTCGTAGCCATTGTTTATCTTTGCTTTTAGTACTTATTCTTTTAAATTCATCATGGTTATCAATAGCTTTATTTAAAATACTATCATCAAGCATATTGAGTTGAGTAAAACGTGTACAGACAAAATCTCTAAACTGTTTTGATTTATAGTCAAATGCTCGTACGTGCCAGCGATGACCGTTATTTACTAACGCATGGGGCACTAAAATCCGCTGACTTTCCCCCGATGACAACGAAATATAATGACAGCTCAACGCTTTTTTCTGAACAATAGCACGCATTAACACGGCAATAATGTCTGTTTTGGGGTGAATTAATCTGATGGCATCTAAACATAATTCATTCGGCTCAATGGTGAACGAAAAACCATCACCAAAGCCACGAGATAATCCAGTAAGTACTGAATTAGCATCATGCTCAAATAAAGGCTGAAAGTCATTTGTGCGTTGATATTGCTTGCTTTGGTGAATAAGCAATAAATTTTCAGGAGCTAAAGAACGATAGCTAGCAAAATCGCGAGTCGCTGCTGCGGTCCCTGTTTTAAAACGATAGATAAGATCAGCACGGGTAATATAACCAAAATACTGCAAACTAAAATCAATAAATGCTAAGCGTTGTTTTTGCGCTTGGTTCATCTCTTGTAACATAAATATGGCTCTGTTAACTAAAAACAGTACCACTATAATAGTAAACAACACAACATACAATTATTTTGATTGCATGTTGCAATCTTTTTTTGCATTACCACTTAGTTTATGGTTATTTTCCTAAATGTCTTTCTATTGCTCTATTTTTGTAAAGGATACGAGCAATACGTATTCCATAACTAAACTTTCGATAAAAAATAATATATGGATTTACATCATATTGTTCTAAGGATGGACGAATGGTTACTTTACGGCCTAAATTTGGGTTATTGACCAATATATTAAAAGCAGATACTAATCGAGCTTGATATTCATCCGCTTGCTTTTCTCCCCATTTATTTATGCCACGCAAATAGATATCAATTAAGTCGTTTTCTGCAACTGGTGAAACCTTATAGATTGGCACGCTTTCTAGCTTCCTTTTTTACATGAGATAGCAAACCTTCGTCATCCCAAGCTTTAGCTTCACCTTTTTCACCTTCAATTAATTGACACAACAACCATTCGGAGCCTTGTGATGCTTCCATTTTTCTCAAAGCATCTCTGATAATTTCACTTGTTGAAGTATAGCGTCCACTTTTTACGAGAGACTCAATAAAGAGTTGCTGATGTTCACCTAATGTAATACTGGTGGTGCGTGGCATAATGCCCCCTAATAAATACCTACAATTACTTGTAACACATATTAACACAACCAACAATAATACAAATAAAAAGCCCGCAATTAATAATATTAACCACGGGCTTTTTTTGTGTGTTTCAACATGCTGTAGTCTAAGTGATTAAAGCACTTTAGCAATAGATTGCGTTAAGTACTTAACATTGTCAGGTGAAATTCCTGCAAGACTAATGCGGCTAGATCCAACAATATAAATACCATATTCATCTTGTAAACGCTGTACTTGCGCTTTATCAATGCCTAAAAATGAGAACATGCCATTTTGTTTGGTAATAAAGCTAAAGTCGCGTGTTACACCATTAGCCACTAATTCATCAACCAATAGCTGACGCATACCATTAATACGATCACGCATCTCTTTCAACTCACCGTGCCACTGAGTTGTTAACTCTGCTGAGTTTAAAATTGTTTCTACAATAGCAGCACCATGCGCAGGAGGCATAGAGTAATTAACGCGAACAACTGAAAGTAATACTGAGTTAATAATGTCAGCCGCAATAGCGCTTTTACCTATAATAGAACAAGCTCCAATACGATCACGATATAAACCAAAATTCTTTGAACATGAACTACAAATAATCATTTGTTCAACAGTGTCTGCCATTAACCTAAGACCAAAAGCATCGGCATCTAAATCTTGACCAAAACCTTGATAAGCCATATCAACAACAGGGATAAAACCAATTTGCTTAGCAACGTCGGCTACTTGCTGCCATTGCTCTTTACTCAAATCCATACCACTTGGGTTATGACAACAAGCATGTAATAGCACTGCATCATCTTTAGATACTTGTTTTAAGTCTGCAAGCATTCCTTCAAAATCTAAACTGTGATTTTCATAATCATAATATGAATAAGTTTTAACATTCAAACCAGCAGCGGTAAAAACACCTTGGTGGTTTGCCCATGTTGGGTTACTTACCCAAATAGTAGCGCCTGGTGTACAGGCTTTAATAAATTCACCTGCAGTACGTAAAGCGCCCGTACCACCTGGAGTTGATACTGTGCGAATACGGTTTTCACTAATAACTTTATGATCACCTAAAATAAGCGAAGTCATTTTTTCATTAAATAATGCAGAGCCTGCTGAGCTTATATAAGCTTTGCTACTTTCATTTTCTAAACGAAATTTTTCAGCTGCTTTTACACAAGATAAAACTGGAGTATGACCATTTTCATCTTTGTAAATACCTGCGCCAAGATCGATTTTATTTGGATTGCTATCGGCTTTAAATTTTACAGATAAACCTAAAATAGGATCTGCTGGTAATTGCGTTAATTTTGAAAACATAAACTTAATCCCCTTCTAATAACGGTATGTATTTTGTATAACTGATGCTAGTAACTAATACTAAGAATTATACATCAAGCAACATAAATAATCGTGTATTAATATTGAAATACAGTAGATGACGATAAAAGACTAATAAACTGCTGAAAAAAATAATCAGTAAAAATAAACAGATTCTAAATATCTCGTTTTTCAATAGTTTTAAGTACCGATTGGGCTTTTTTATCTCTATCTATCGCCCAGTCTGTAAATTGACTAAGTAAGCCTCTAAATGCTGATAAAGGCGCCCAGCGAGCAGGCGCGTGAATTCGAGGCTTACGTTTTTTAATACCTTTTGATACCTCTTTCGCAATAAAATCTGCTGATACCGCTTTACCAAACGGGCCTTTGTAATAGCGCTTGACAAGATACGAAGCCTTTTCATCTCCTCCTAAAGCATTCTTCGCAATATTCGTATCTACCCACCCTGGATATAAAACACCTACTGTGGCGCCCGTACCAGATATTTCGGCACGAAGTGCTCGTCCATACATTTCAACACCCGCTTTTGAGACAGCGTAAGGAGCATTCAAGAAGCCATTCAAATAGGCATATATAGATGCAGTAACCAAGATATGTCCTTCAGACCGAATTACGTCGTTTAAGAAAGTCTTAACGGTTCGAGTAACCCCTAACAGATCGACTTCAATGATCTTTTCGAAGATTTCTGTAGGCATTGTTGCAACAGTTTGCGGCGGATCGCAGGCAATACCTGCATTGGCAAACACCATATCTATTTGACCATATTGGTCTAGAATAACTTGTCTTGCCGTTGCCAGCCCCTTTGTATCAGTGACATCCAATACCAAGGCCATTATTCGTTCATCCGTTAACTCAGCGACTAACTCATCAAGTAAGATTTGATTTAAGTCAGTAGCAACAATAATAGCGCCTTCTGAATGGAGTTTTTTAGCAACAGCTTTGCCAATACCGCCAGTTGCTCCAGTTATAAATACTACTTTTCCACTAACATCAAACACATTACTCATCATCAGTCCTAAAATTTATTTCAAATAATTTAAATTCTATACGATTTTTACATGATTTGATGATTTTTACACCCACACAGTTTTAGTGAGGTATAAACGAAAAAACCCAACACAATGGTTGGGTTTAAACTATAAGATGGTGCCCCGACCCGGAATTGAACCAGGGACACGAGGATTTTCAATCCTCTGCTCTACCAACTGAGCTATCGGGGCATTTTCAATCAAACGTTGCAACAATGAATGTTTCAAAGAGCGCGTATAATAGCTAGAATTATGGCTGCTAGCAACCGTTTTATTATTCTTTTTTGAATGGAGGAAATGATAAATATTACCGTTCAAAATCACCAAAACCTAAATCATCTAAATCGCTATCATTCGCTAATTCAGGCTTATTTGGCCATTTCAACAAGCGTATAAAAATAGTCACATTAAATTAAAGTGATCTACAATCCTTTGCTAATCACTTAGGCAATACTTTAATTCGTTACCAAAAAATGCATATTCAAGCTAAGTAATTAAGCTAACAATGCTTTAATTTCAGAAACACAAGAACCACAATTGGTACCCGCTTTACATGATTCCCCTACTTCTTGATAAGTAGATAAGTTATCTTTTTTTATCGCAGATAAAATTGTTTTTTCACCCACATTAAAGCATGCACAAATGATTTTACCTACATCAGGAGTTCCCAAAGGGGGTTTTCCTGTTAATAGTGCCAAACGCTCATCAGGTTGCAATGACTCCTTAGTTGGCGAAAAAAGCGATCCTAACCAATTCCGCTCAGGTAATTCACTATGTGGGCTTAGTATTAATACCGCTTGCAATAGTTCATCTGTAAAACAGGCCGTACGAAATAAAGATTTTTTCTCGTCCAGATATGTTTGCCAAGTCAATTTTTTCGAATGTGGTTCTAATTGGTTCGCTATATGTGATTGCCAATTATGTATTTCCTTTTTTCCTGCTAATTCATAATGATAATAACCGTCGCCTTTCACTAATACTGTGTAGTCAATGCCATCTAACACTAAAGGATGACGAGATACAATAAAGCCATACCATTGTGCCTGATAAGGACTAATGTTAACAGGTGTATGCTTACTTTCAGGCTGTTTTGACAAGGGATCTACCGCGGGATTAACCAAGGCACCCATTCGCCCTTGACTACTAAATTGCGCAGTCCAGTGCATAGGCACAAACACACTGCCTTGAGGTAAAGTATCGGTCACTTCAACTCTCGCTAACATTTTCCCCCAAGCAGTTTCTAACTGCGCTAGGTGCCCTTGTTGAACACCAAAAGATAAAGCATCTGCTGAGGTTATTTCAACAAAAGGCTCTGGCTTGTGTTGGTTTAGTCTTGATGCTAACGCAGTTCGTGTCATAGTATGCCACTGATCACGGATACGACCAGTATTTAATACTAAAGGCCATTGCTTAGATGGCTGATTTTGCGGAGCACGCACTTTAAGAGGGGTAAACTGTGCTTTTCTTGATGGCGTATAAAAACCACCATCAGCAAAAAATCGGGCTTGTCCTTGTGGCTTTTCGTCGTTAATAGGCCATTGCGTCGGTTGAAAATCATCATATTCTTGATTGCTGATATTTGCTAACAAGGAAATATCAAAATCACGTAATGCTTGCTGGTCGTTATTTTCAAAAGCAGAGAGGCTGGCATGCTCCCTAAAAATGTCTACGGGTGCTTGATAATTAAAATTGTCACCAAAGCCCATTTTTTTAGCGACTTGAGTGATAATCCACCAATCTGGTTTAGCCTCCCCAGCCAGTGGCAAAATTGCTCGCTGTCTTGAAATTCGCCTCTCTGAATTAGTAACTGTACCGTCTTTTTCACTCCATCCTGCTGCAGGTAATTTAACATCTGCAAGATCTAGCGTGTCAGTATTAGCGACACAATCTGAAACCACAACAAAATCACATTTTTCAATCGCTTCTTTCACTTTATCTGCATCAGGCATACTAACAACTGGGTTTGTTGCCATAATCCACACGGCTTTTATTTTACCCTCATGCATAGCATCAAATAATTCAGTTGCCGTATAACCCGGCTTAGTGGCTATCTTATCACTTTGCCAAAAACGCTGAACTCTATCAATATTGTCATCGGTAAAGTCCATATGAGCAGCAAGTTGATTGGCAAGACCACCAACTTCACGCCCCCCCATCGCATTCGGCTGCCCTGTTAATGAGAAGGGGCCACAACCTAGTTTGCCTATTCGTCCAGTAGCTAAGTGGCAATGTAAGATAGCACCAACTTTATCAGATCCTGAAGAAGATTGATTTACCCCTTGGCTATATAGCGTTAAGGTTTTATCCGTGTCTTTAAACCATTGATAAAAAGTATCAACAACATGTGTCGCTAATTGACACTTTTTTGAGACAGTATCTATATTAAAGGCATCATTTTGCGCCGCAGTTATAGTCTCTTCAAATCCTTGGGTATGCTGTTCAATATAAGATTGGTCAATGGTGTTTTCTTGATAAAGATAACTTAACAAACCGTTAAATAAAGCGACATCTGTACCTACCTTTATTGGTATATGTAAATCTGCAATATCACAGGTAGCTGTTTTTCGCGGATCAATCACCACTACTTTTAATGCGGGATTATTTTCTTTAGCGGTTTTAATACGCTGAAAAGATACTGGATGACACCATGCGGTATTTGAGCCAACTAAAATAATCAGGTTCGCATGTTCATAATCCTCATAACAAGCTGGAACAGTATCTGTACCAAAGACTCGCTTATGGCCCGATACCGAAGAAGACATACAAAGACGACTGTTAGTATCTATATTCGCGCTGCCAATAAAACCTTTCATTAATTTATTAGCTACATAATAATCTTCGGTCAGCAACTGACCTGAGCCATAAAAAGCAACTGAATCAGTACCATACTTTTCAATGGTTTGCTTAAACCTTTCCGCAACTAAGCTGGTAGCGGTAGACCAATCAGCTTTTTTACCATTAATCCAAGGGGTTAATAATCGGCTAGATAAGGCTAAGGTTTCAGCTAACGAAGAACCTTTACTGCATAAGCGACCAAAACTAGACGGATGTTGTTCATCACCTTGTATAATCACCTCACGTGAGGTTGAGTCTACCGCAGCGGAAATTCCACAGCCAACACCACAGTATGGACAAACTGTTTTAATAGTGCTTAAGGTATTAACAGTGCTGATATTCTTAACAGTGCTAAGAGTGTTAATCGCTATATTTTGTTGTGTATTATTTGTCATTTATGCTAGATCCGCTGCGATTGATTCTTGCTGAAAGTAACGCTGTCCAAAAATTAGTAACTCACGCATGTCTTCTATATTCATACGTTGCTCTAATAAACTTTGATACCAAGCGCCATCGCCAGTATCACCGTATAGCACTACACCGATAATATGATTATCTTTAATGACTAATTTTTTATAGACACTGGCAGAGGGATCACTAAAACTAATCATTTCACTTTCTTCGTCACCATGAAAATCACCTAACGAATAAACATTAATGCCAGTTACTTTTAATTTTGTTGCACTAGGTAGGGTTTTGTATGAAGCGACCCCATGGCCAGACAAATGATTAGCGCAAGCTTTCGCTTGTTCAAATAAAGGTGCTACAACACCAAAAATATCACCTCTGTGTTGAATACATTCGCCCACTGAATAAATTTTAGGATCATATGTTTGTAGTGTATCGCTTACTACTATGCCGCGTTCACAGTGTATACCTGCACTTTGAGCCAAAGCGATATTAGGCCTTACACCAACAGCCATAACGAACAAATCACAAGGAATTTGCACACCATCATCAAACTTAACTGCACAAATATGTCCATTACCATCATCAACAAGCTCACTGGTATTGGCTTCCATCATAAAGTTAATACCACGGTTCTCCAGCTCAAGTTGTAATAATTGCGCAGCAACTTTATCTAATTGTAAATTAAGTAAAACTTCAAGATTATGTACTACGGTAACGTGCATACCTCTTTGTGTTAAACCATTAGCGGCTTCTAACCCCAATAAGCCACCACCTAATACCACCGCGTATTTTTTTGTTTCGCTATAACTAAGCATTTTATTGACATCAAAAACATCACGAAAAGCCACAACCCCTTCTAACTCATGACCTTTAAACGGAATGATAAAGGGTTTAGATCCCGTAGAAATTAACAAACGGTCATAGGGTACTTGGCTACCATCTTTTGCAATAACAACCTGCTTAGTGCGGTCAATTTTAACAACTTCTTTATTTTCACCAGCATTTAGGGTGATGTCATTATCTTGATACCATTGCCTATTATTAATCATAATTTCATCAATGGTTTTTTCACCGCAAAGCACAGGCGACAACATTATACGATTGTAGTTTCCGTAGGGTTCAGCACCAAAAACAGTAATATTATACTGGTCTTTTGCAGAGCTAAGCAGTTCTTCCACTGTTTTCATGCCTGCCATACCATTACCAATAACAACCAAATTCTTCTTCACTTTTATTTCCTTACCATCACAACTATTCACCTTTATAAGGACATGATGTGATCAAACAACTATATTTTTACGCTATTAATAGGTAACTAAGGCAAGTTTTACACCAACACAGAAAAAATACGATTATTTCGATAACAGCACGCTATATCGGCAAACTAAAAAAGCAAGCTTCTATATATTGTGCAAATTTCACATGTAATGCACAATAAAAGTGCGCAGCCGCTTATTTATCAGGATTTATTTAAAAAGTTTAAAAAGGTTCAAATTATATTTTTAGATAGGAAAAGTGAATATTACAATTCAAAATCACCAAAATCTAGATCGCTATCATTCGACAAGTTTGATTTTATAGGAGGATCTAACAATGAAGGTTGCTCTGCTTGATGCTGTTCTTCTGTAATAGCGATAACTTCAGTAGCTTTATCTAATTTTTTCTTGTCTTGACGTCTTTTTCTTTGAATACAACGTTTAATTACTTTTTGCTTGTTATCATTATCAAGGTTAATCCATTCTTTTCTTTCATCACGCGTGCGCATACAACCAAGGCAACAACCTTTTTCATCAGACTGACATACGCCTACACAAGGGCTTGGAACATCAAAGAATTCTAATTGCATTTTACTTTTACCTATGGAAACCCATAATCGCTTTTTAACGTATTGTCACCGCGAAATACCGTTCATCCTGAACATAAAAAATGCGTTGATAAGTTAAGTATAACTGATCAACGCATTTTTTTAGCATTTATACCCAAGCTACCTCAAGATGCAGGATATTTTACGCAAGTTTATCTGTTGCAATATGATAATCAGGATCTTCAATAACGTTTACTTCAACTAAATCACCTGCTTTCTCTAACAATAATTGGCATTCTCTACTTAAGTGTTTTAAATGCAGCGTTTTACCTTTAGCTAAATAACGTTCAGCTAACGTATCAATTGCGCCTATGGCAGAATGATCGGCTACACGAGAACGTTTAAATTCAATGATGACATCATCACTATCTTTATCAACATCAAATTGCTCTAGAAAAGTAGAAACAGAACCAAAGAATATAGGGCCAGTTACTTCATAAACTGTTGAGCCTTTTTCATCAGTACTACGGCGAACAATAATATGTTTTGCATGTTCCCAAGCAAATACTAACGCTGAAACAATAACACCTACAACTACTGCTATCGCTAAATCAGTTGCAACTGTAACCCCTGAAACAAGAATAATCACAAAAGCATCTGCTTTAGGAACCTTACTCAATATACGAAAACTTGACCATTCAAACGTACCAATAACAACGATAAACATAACACCAACAAGTGCAGCTAACGGGATCATTTCAATTAAACCAGAGGCAAATAAAATAAAAGCTAATAACGCTAATGCTGCTGTGATACCTGAAGCTCGCCCTCTACCACCAGAGTTGACATTAATCATTGATTGACCAATCATGGCACACCCCCCCATACCACCAAAAAAGCCAGTTACAGTATTAGCCGCGCCCTGAGCAATACACTCTTTATTGCCTCGACCACGAGTACCCGTTAATTCATCAATTAACGTTAAAGTTAATAATGATTCAATTAAGCCAATAGCAGCAAGCACTATTGCAAAGGGAAAAATAACTTTTAATGTTTCAAAGTCAAAAGGAACATTAGGAATAGAAAACTGTGGTAAACCACCAGCAATAGATGCTGCTGGATCATTAGTCATATCACGAAGAAAATCAACAACAGTACGAGTATCAAGCCCTAAGCTTTGCACTAACACTGTTACCACAACAATGGCAACAAGTGAAGAAGGTACTGCATTGGTTAGTTTAGGTAAAAAATGAATGATCGCCATCGTTAATAGTATTAACCCAGCCATAACCATCATTGGGGAAGCTTGTAACCACTCTAACTCCCCAGCACTATTTACTACTTTAAATTGGCCAAGTTGAGCTAAAAAGATAACAATCGCTAAGCCATTAACAAAACCAAGCATAACGGGATGAGGAACTAAGCGAATAAATTTACCCAGCTTAAATACCCCTGCTAATATTTGCAGCAAGCCGGTGAGAACTACCGTAGCAAAAAGGTATTCAACACCATGAATAGCAACTAAGCTAACCATAACTACAGCCATAGCGCCTGTTGCTCCAGAAATCATACCGGGGCGACCACCAAAAATAGCAGTAATTAAACCCACCATAAAGGCCGCATATAAACCTACTAATGGTTCAACGCCAGCAACAAAAGCAAAAGCAACGGCCTCTGGTACTAAAGCCAAAGCCACGGTTAAGCCTGATAATACATCATTTTTCAGATTCGACACTTTACTGGCGTGTAATTCAAACATTATAATCTCATTGGTTTTATTGAATGCTCGATAAAAGGCACATTCTGGAAGTTAATAACTACCTAAATCTAATAAGACTAGGTGATAATAGGGTTTTCGCTTAGATTTTAACGCGCGGAATACTATAGATTTAACGGGTAAAAGTCAATATTTGCTTATTTTTTTGCTTGGTTTCACGGTGGTATTATACAGAGGACTTATAGGATTAATGGTATTAGTCATTAACCTATAAATTTTTTCTTTAGTCTACTTAATTGGCACTTTCACTTTAAAGCAAACACCCTGCTCAGACTCTAGTGATTTAATAGTGCCTCCTAATTTAGCATTCACTAAATTAAAAACAATATTCAAGCCTAAACCTGAGCCACCTTGCCCACGTTTAGTGGTAACAAAGGGGTCGAATATACGCTTTTTAATATCCTCTGCTATACCTTTACCATTATCAGTATAAATTAAAGTTAAATGCCCCTTACTTTTAGTAAATGTTATTGATATTTCACCTTCAAGGCGACTTTCAAAACCATGAATATGAGAATTCATTAAAAAGTTGGTTAGAATTTGGTTCCATGCGCTAGGGTAAGTTATTAATGATAATTCTTTATCTACATCAATATTAATATGATATTTCTTTTGTTTAAATAGTGTTTTAACAGTATTAACTACATCATGAACATGTTGATACAAGTTGATATTTACTTCGGGATCTGTGTGCTGTTCTACAGCAACAGATTTAAAGCTACGAATTAACTTTACAGACTTATTTAAACTGCGTTCAATTATTTGTTCATATTCAATTAACAAGTTTAGTGTATCAGTAAGAAAAGATTTTGTTAATTCTTGCGAGTCTACCGCTTTTTGTAAATCCTCAACTTTATCTTTTAACGCAGTAATAGAAGTAACACAGATACCTAATGGTGTATTTACTTCATGAGCAACCCCAGCAACTAACTGCCCGAGCGAAGCCATTTTTTCAGACTGCACTAGTTGATCTTGCGCTAGTGTTAAATTATCAAATGAACTTTGTAATTGTTTATTGCTTTCTTCTAATTTTGCCGTTCTATCATGAACTTTTACTTCTAATTCGCCATTTAACGCAAGCAAAGCATTTTCCGCATCTTCTAGTTTAAAAATTTCATCTTGAAGTTTAATACGCATACTATTAATTGCGTTAACAAGATAATCTAATTCATCCTCTTTTGCTGGACGGTTAAAAAGCGTTAACTCTTCATCTAAATTATGACTAGCTAATTGCTGAGCATAATGAGTAATTTGAAATAAATGTCGAATAACCATTTTATCTACAATAAGAATAATAAAAAAAGCGATTATAAATATTTTTATAAATTCAGTAGTAAATATAAACCCAGCATGCTGCCACAATCGCTGATAAATATCTTGATGGTCTGCATAAACATGTAGTTGACCTACATGTTTACCATCAAAATCAATGGGAAATTCAACAAACTTTTTAGCAATAATTTCTGCATTACCAAATTGCTGCTGATAGTCAAAATCATTTTCTACTTTAACAAAACCTATATCAGGTAAGTCAACAATACCTTGAATTTGTTGAGCAACTAACGGCTTATTAAAATCCCATAAACTACTAGCAATAGAAGGAATATAACTTTTTTCTATATTATCAAAGCGTTGCTCTAATAATAATAAATCTTCTTGGAAAGAAGAATAAAGCTGAACAAGTGTTGAGCACACAGAAACAAAAGTACTCCATAATAAAATATAAAGCAGCAACCGCTTGGTAAGTTTGTCATTAATTTCAGTTACTCTATTCATTAATTCTGCTTATAGACATAATTCATGATCACCCGTAAATAACCATTTAAGGCGTGTTGGTGATAAAAGTCAACTCAAACAGTCGCAATTAACATAACATTAACAATGAAACAAGTTATTTAACAAAGTGATGTTTATATGTCTGAAGATTGGTATGATGACTTAATTTCACAGTAAACTTATGGGTACTTATTTATGAAACAATTTCTTATTATTTCTTTTTTATTCACTTTATTAGCAGCTTGCAGTAGTAAGCCAACCATTAATGTTGATTTTAATCCTAATACAAATTTTCAATTATTCACTAGTTATCAATTTAGCCCTAATGCTAATACCTCTGTTGATGCAAACCCTATTATGATTAATCGCATTCAAACAGCGATTGACACTACCCTAGCAGAAAAAGGTTTAACTAAGCATGAGTATACTGACAAAAATAGCGCAGATATAACCATTCAAGTTAGTTTTAGTGAACGAGAAAAACAAAACAATTCATCATTTAGTATTGGTTTAGGTACAGCAACAATGGGCGGTAATTCCAGATCAAGCATTGGGGTTAATACAAGTGTGCCAATCAATAGTAAAGCTGACATTATTACTAAAATAATAATAGACATGAGTGATGTAAACCAAGCAATTTGGCATGGTAGTGATAGTTATGAAGCAAAGGCTGATTTATCAATGGAGCAAACAAATCAGGCAGTTTATACAACGGTTAATAATTTATTAGTAAACTTTCCTCCTGAAAAAACACCTGAAAAAGTTCAAAAATAACAACAAAAAAGCTATACCCATCCGACTTAGAGATGGGTATAGTTCTTTAAAAACTTACTGTTCTGCAACGTGAAATTTATTTTGTAATTTTCAACATACGCTTGGCAACTGCTAAACGTATTTTTTCATCTAAATAGTTTTGCGCATTATAACCATTAAGAAAAATCCCTTCCCCTTAATACTGCTCGTTTTCTACTTGCCAATAAATGGTTTTTAATTCACCTGCTCTTAAAAAGGTAAAAGATATTTCATCACCTTTTTTCACATCAGCCATACGTTGTTTAATTTTAATGGCTGATTCAATACTTGTAATTTTATGACCATCAATTGCCAACAAGATATCTCCACCAAGCAATAAAGAAGTATGACCAATAGTTACATTAATATTGCCGCCTTTAAAGCCAAGCTTGTCAGCCAAAGTTCGTGGCACTATATGCTGCATTAACATGCCATGACCTGCGGCATTATTTAAGGCAAAAGACTGTTGTTCATTTAACAAAAAAGGAATAAAACCAGAAAAAGTTCCTGGGTCACTACTCATAATGTCATGAATAGTATCAATAGAAACAACAAAACCTAAGCCATTACTACCACCACTTTTTGACAAAATATGGCTAACAATACCAATAATTTCGCCTTTATTATTGAACATTGGCCCGCCTGAGTTACCAACATTAATCGATGCATCTGTTTGCAATAAACGAGGGGTTATATCCGTTGCTGGAATTTGCTTACCATCACGAATACCACTTAAATAACCAACAGACAAACTATGGCTTACACCATAAGGAGCACCTATAACGATCACTTTTTCGCCTATTTGATAATCTCTCGCTTTTGCTAGTTTCAATGGCTCAATATTTTCAGGCACATCAACAGCTTGAATCATAGCAAGGTCAATCATTGATTCAACCCAAACCACATGCCCCGTAGTTTTAGTACCGTCGGTATAAATAATTTCAATTTCTGTGGCTTTATCTACAACATGTGCTGCAGTTAAGATTCTTCCTTTTTTATTAATGAGCGCGCCTGAACCTAAAGACCCAGCTACACTTGCTTTATATATAGCTTGCCCAGGTTTTGGATCTGCTAACGCTTTAACATGTAACTCAACAACCGCAGGGTTAACTGATTTATATAATTTTTGAATAGTGTTTTCAGCACTTGCACAAGCAGTAATAAAAATTAAGCTAATAAGTAAAAGTATTTTAGTGATAGACATAAAGCGTAAAAAATCCTTATTTAAAATTGGTGGCTAGTCTACCTAATGTCAGCAAAATAATCAGATATTTTATTATGGAAAATTGTTATCATCTTTCCATAATTGTTATATGAGAAAACAAATGCAAATTATCGCAGTACTTGCACTCGCTTCATTAGCATGGCTAATTTGGCAATTAATTAAAGCTAAGCGTTTCACTCGCTTTAAACAAAAAATTGAAGAAGAACTAAAAGAGAAAGTTATTACTGATATTATTGAAGAATTACGCGCCAACCGTAGCGAGACGTTTCCAAATAACGATTGCCACCAAGCAGCTACAATATATTACTGGTGCCAATATAAAAGCCGCATATTGTATGCGGCTTTACAAAGAGAAATAATTACAGAGCAATGGCTTAAAGACTCAGGTAACTTACGCAATGCTCAACATTTGTTTTTTGTTGAGAATAAGTATTTACCTACAAATTCACCTACAATTAAGTAATATAATGCAAGTCAACATAAAGATTGACCAATATACTACTGTTTAGAAAATTGTAGATCCCAAACACCGTGACCTAAGCGGTGTCCTCGGCTCTCAAACTTTGTTAAAGGTCTTGAGTCTGGGCGCGGTACATAATTATTATTTTCTGAAAGATTTGCATACCCTTGAGCGTTTTGCATATCTTCCAACATGCATTCAGCATAGTTTTCCCAATCAGTCGCCATATGAAAAACACCGCCAACTTTAAGTTTTTGACGAATAGTTTCTACAAATTCAGCAGAAACTATTCGACGTTTATGATGCTTTTTTTTATGCCAAGGATCTGGAAAGAATAATTGCACGGTTGTTAAACTATTATCACTAATACAATCAGCTAATATTTCAATAGCATCATGCTCAAACAATTTTAAATTTTCTACACCTTGCTCTGACGCTAAAGAAATACAAGCGCCAACGCCAGGCTTATGCACTTCAATGCCTATAAAATTTAATTCAGGAGCAGCTTTAGCCATTTCAACTAATGACTTGCCCATACCAAAACCAATTTCTAAAACCGTAGGATGGTCATTACCAAAGAGTGCTTTTATATCAATTAAACCATCACTATGATTTAACCCCATTGTTTGCCAATGATCATTTAAAGCACGCTCTTGTCCTTTGGTTAAACGACCTTCACGTTTAACAAAGCTACGCACTTTACGAATATACTTACCTTCTTGCTCAGCTTGCTCAATGGTTTTGTGTGTTTTTTGAATTTCTTTTTTAGTCATTTGCCCACCAAACATCATAAAGCTCGCTTACCGCTACAGACTTAGCACCATTGCCAGTTAACCACTTTTCAACAGCTGCTCTATTTTCATCGGTACATGAGCCTAGTTTTTGAGTGCAAATTAAACCGTGCCACAAAGTGTCACCTTCGCCACCAAAACCTAAACCATTAGGCTGAATAGCTTCATTAAAAAACTTATCAATAAACGCATCAAGTTCGTCGCTAGTTATGTCTTCACTTAACTGCCAAGCGACATCAAAACCTAATTCTTTAAACTCATCAACTCTCAATTTTTTACGTAGTCGTTGGCTTCGGTTTTTTGCATCAACTTTCATGGCATAGCCTCATAATATATAGTCACTAAAAATAATTGCCGCTATTATACAGAGTTAGCCTCACGCAATAAAACAAATTTATTCAACTTTAAATTCAAGTAAACGATAAAAGCGAGAAAAATAATAACGTTCACTAATCATTGTAATTTTTCTTCCTTGGCACTTAGCTTGCTCTAATAATTCAGCATTCAAATCGCAATGCCAAAAGTTAGCTAAAAAAGGCTCTAACTTTTCAAACACTGAATTAAATATTTTAAATCGATTAAAAAAGTGTTTATCTCTATTAGCAGCATAATCAGCAATAATTATGCGACCACCTGATTTTGTAATACGTATTGTTTCTGCGAGTACATTTGCACGAGCTTGCACAGGGAGTTCATGCAGTAGAAAAAATAAAATAGAACTATCGACACTCTGGTTAGCAAGAGAAATTTGCTCTGCATTAGACAAGAACAACTTACACTTGCTAGTTAGCACCTGTGCAGGTATTTTCTTCTGCATTTGACTTAACTGAATAGGTGCAATATCAAATAAAAATAGCTGCTCAACATTGTTATTCAATGCCAGCTTTGGAAAAAACTCACCATAGGCGCATGAAACTCCTGCCACCTTCTGTTTAGTATTAACTAACTCATTTTCAGACGAAAATAAATTAACCGCATCTTGCGCAATTTTATGATATTGCCCCCATAAAATACGATTAACCATAAAAGGACGGTCAAAAAATTTAACCCCCGTTGGCGACAAATAAGCCCACCAATAATGCTTAGCTAAATATTCAGGTAAAGCGTATTTACTGAACTGTTTTTTACTTATACTTTTTGAAACGTTATGAGGAAGAGTATTTGTAATCATGATGCTATAAGAAAAGGTTTAGTGGGCTTTAATATAACGATTTATTCATGAGAGCGAAACATTTTTTGAGTCAACGAATATAATTAGTTACACTGCCTCACATTATTTCAAATGAAAAAATGAAGCTTACAATTATTAATACACCAATTAAGCCTGACTCATTACAAAAAATAAAAATATCCACAGGGTCAGCTAAACAATTCTCGGCTAAAGTAGTTACTTGGTATCATCATCAAGGGAGAAAACACTTACCTTGGCAGCAAAACAAAACACCTTATAGTGTTTGGGTTTCTGAAATAATGCTACAACAAACTCAAGTAGCAACAGTAATCCCCTACTATCAACGATTTATGGAAAGCTTTCCAACCATAAAAAGTTTAGCTCATGCCGATGAAGACAATGTACTGCATCACTGGACAGGGTTAGGTTATTACGCAAGAGCCCGCAACTTGCATAAAGCAGCACAACTAATAAACAGTGAGTATGATGGTACTTTTCCAGAAAAGATAGAGCAAGTTATTGCTTTACCTGGCATAGGGCGCTCAACCGCAGGAGCCATATTAAGTTTATCGTTAAATCAACACCACCCTATTTTAGACGGTAACGTAAAGCGCGTATTAGCACGAAACTACTTAGTAGAAGGGTATAATGGCTTAGCCAAATTCGACAAAGCATTGTGGCAGTTAAGCGAAACACTAACTCCCGCTATTGATACAGGTTTTTATACTCAAGCTATGATGGATCTAGGTGCCACGGTTTGCACTCGCAGTAAGCCTAGTTGTGAAATATGCCCTATAAAAACAAGTTGCTTAGCAATGGCTAGTTCTCTGCAAGCTGACTTCCCTCAAAAGAAGCCAAAGAAAAAAATTCCAGAAAAAAGCACTATTATGGTGATCCCTAGAATTACAACAGTAACGAGTGACAGCGTTCTAATGGAAAAGCGCCCTCCTACTGGTATTTGGGGAGGTTTATGGTGTTTTTATGAAGTAACTAATAAAAGTGAAATTACCAACTTATTGCAATCGCTAGGCTTAATAGCCACAGCAAAACATGGTTCACAACAAGAACTAACCACATTTAGACATACTTTTAGCCACTTTCATCTTGATATTACACCTATAATAATTGATTGCACCCGAATTAGCGTAAGTGAATTACCACAAATTAAAAATCAAGAAATTAGCGAACCAAGAAAACAAAAATGGTATGATTTACACAGTGAGGCTAACGTAGGTTTAGCAGCATCAACAAAAAAACTTATTGGCTTATTACAAACCAATTAACGCCAGCAATAAATTAAAGAAACGATTATTTAATATTAATAGAGAGAATTATGAGCCGTACAGTGTTTTGCCAAAATCTTAAAAAAGAAGGTGAAGGGTTAGCTTTTCAACTATACCCAGGTGAAGTTGGTAAGCGTATATTTGACAATATAGGCAAAGAAGCTTGGGGAAACTGGCAAAAAAAACAAACAATGTTAATTAATGAAAAGAAAATGAACATGATGAATGTTGATGATCGTACTTTCTTAGAAAAAGCGATGGTTGATTATTTATTTGAGGGTATAGAACCTGATATTGAAGGCTATGTACCCCCAAGCAAATAACACTAACTG
>JADGDH010000012.1 GCA_016745015.1 Colwellia sp. | reverse complement strand
GTAATGTTATTTCTCCAGCAAGTGATTTGATTAACGTTGATTTACCTGCACCATTACGACCTAATAAACCAATACGGCTACCAGGAACTAGCGTTAAGCTAACATCGTTAAGAATAATAGTTTCCGTGTTATAACCACATTGGCTTTCAGTTAACGACAACAGCGGATAAGGTAGGCTTTCGGGCTCTTCAAAACTGAAAGTAAACTGACTATCTACATGGGCAGGTGCTAAATCAGGCAGTTTTTCTAAACGCTTTAAACGACTTTGTGCTTGTTTGGCTTTACTGGCTTTTGCGCGGAACCTATCAACAAATGCCGTTAAGTGAGCCGCTTCTTTTTGTTGTTTTTGGTATTGCACGTCTTGTTGAGCTAAATGCTCAGCACGTTGCCTTTCAAAGGCGGTATAATTACCACTGTAAAGCTTGGCACGTTGATGTTCAATATGTAAAATTTGACCTATAACGGTATCAAGAAAATCTCTGTCATGAGAAATTAACACTAAGGTGCCCGTAAAACGTTTTAACCAACGTTGCAGCCAAATAACCGCATCTAAATCTAAATGGTTGGTTGGTTCATCAAGCAGTAGTAAATCAGCGCGACTTATTAACGCTTGTGCTAAGTTTAAGCGCATTCGCCAACCACCTGAAAAGTCTTTCACTGGGTTGGCTAGCTGATTTTGTAAAAAGCCTAAGCCGTGCAACAATTCACCAGCGCGTGCAGGTAAGCTGTAACCATGAATGGTATCTATTTTATTGATTAATATTGCTTCTAAATTACCATCATCATTTTTACGTGCTTGTTCTAGTTCTTGTTCAAGTTGTCGGAATTCTTTATCACCATCCATTACATAATCAAGAGCCGACTGCTCAAGCGAAGGTGTTTCTTGCTTTACGGTGGCGATAGACCAACTACTGGGTAAATTTAAATCACCTGCATCAGGTGATAGTTCTCCGAGTAAAGCAGCAAATAGAGATGATTTACCACAACCGTTACTGCCAACCAAGCCTACTTTATGATTCGGATGAATAGTGAAGCTAGAAGCCGTTATTAGGTTCTTTGCACCTCGGTCTAAGCTTAAATCGGTGGCGATAATCAATGGTTGTTCCTTATCTAAATTGTTAGTAGAGATTAGTGAGATGTCATACTATTAAAAATATCTGTGCATTGTCGCTTTTCCTGTTGCTACTATTCAAGGTAAAATAGCGAATATCCTGACTATTTGTCACTTATTTTACTATGCAGAGCCGTAGCACATGAAAAAGCAACAGAGAAAAAGATTTATTGCAGGGGCTGTGTGCCCAAAATGCAAAGCGCAAGATACAATGGCGCTAACAAAAGAAGATGGAGTAGAAAAAGTAACGTGTGTTAGTTGTGGTGATCAAATGACACAAAGTGAACCGCAAGTTGCAGAAGTAGTACGCCAGCATGAACAGGTTATTGGTGTATTTAAGCCCTAGGTCAAAAGTAAAACTAAAGTGTTCTGACCCTATTTGACCAAAAGTATGTTGGCTCTAGAATGTTTAATGATTTGACTGTCAATGTGAAAGATCAACAGCCCCTAACTTCTAAATAAAAAACACCACTCAATTGAGTGGTGTTTTTTAAAAATGGAGCCACAAATAACGGGTTTATTTTTGAAACTTACGAGAAGCTAAACCTAAAATACCTAATGCGAAAATAACAAGTGTTGAAGGTTCAGGAACTTTAGTGTTTGGTAGTGTAACAATAGGATCTACGCCATTTACTCTAGAGTCAATTATCGTCGAGTAAAGCTCATTTTGCTGTTCACCAAAAAAGGTTATGCGAAATAAATCACGGGTTTGACAACAATCAGTACGGCCAAAAACTTGTATAGAATTTAGCTCTTGTATTGATGCAAAAGTGATTGTTAACGTGTCGCGAGAATGTTGGTTCCCAGAATGAAAAATTTGGCCTTGGCTGTAAACACCAAAAGTTATGCCATCAATTGCATTTTCAGGGCCAGATATAAGACTGTAAGGAGTTGGTGCTGTTGCTATGGCTCCTTCGCTAGATAGTGCAATATCATTATTTGACATGTTAGTTGCTACTACCTCAGCAACTTGTAACCATGTATTTGATTCATTGGTTATTTCTAAATAGTTAACACCAATTAATCCCGCGCTCGCGTTTGAACTTAAAAAGAGTAGAGCAGATAAAGCTAAAGCTGTAATAGATTTCATTATTTATCCTTTTGATATTTTTCCACAAACTTGTATTCGCGTGTAGAACAGTAATTTTACTATATGAAAGCATAGACTGCGCCATTTTACATATATGCAATAATTTCAACTGGTTAACTTTGAGTGTCGAGGATGTTTTTTGAATTGTGTAAAATAATCCGACAAATTAAAAGTATTGTCACTCGCGCAATTATCGAAGTAAATTATATCGTTTACTTTAGGTGCATTTAAATACATACCATGATACCATTTACCAATGGTAAACGAAAAACTGTACTCAATATGAATCCCTTCAGAATAGATAAAATAGTTTCACCTGATGACTTTTGTGGCCGGGCAGACGAAATAAATAGGCTATCCACTTTAATCGAAGGCAAAGCCAACGTTATCATTTATGGTGACCGAAGGTACGGCAAAACTAGCTTAATTCAAAAAGTATTCGCCGATATGCCTAGTACAATTTTACCCATTTACCTTGATATATATTCAGCAGTTGATGAGATGGACTTTGCTGCGCTGCTGTATAAAGCGGTTGAAGAGGCCACACCGACTACTTTGCGCAAGCAGTCTGGCAAGTTAATGAAGCTTTTCACGAGTATTAATGGTGTATCGTTCTCGCCAACCAAATCGGGTGAGTCTTTTGCCATGAAGCCTAGCTTTCAAACGCAGGATTTTAAGCAGTTGCTCGCTTCTGCATTTGATTTAATCGACCAGTACTGCCAGTTCAGTCAATGCACTCATGCAGTTATTGCCTTTGATGAGTTCCAGCAAGTGGCGGAGATTAAACACGTTAAAATAGACGCTATGCTTCGGGCTATTTCGCAGTCGAATCCAAACGTTAGTTTCATCTTCTCAGGCTCTAAGAAGAGCATGCTTAAGTCGCTACTTAGTGCGCCAAAGCAACCTTGGTATGGAATGACAACGCCTATTTCAGTAGAGGGCATTGCCCCTGCATTACTGCAAGCATATTGCGAAGAAAAACTTGATGGTAAGTTTGGTGACTATGCTTTCACTTGGCTGTATGAAACCCTGCGAGGTCAAACCAGGTTAATACTACAAACCTGTTTTGATTTTTATGCAAACGAAGTATTCAACCCGTCTATGGACGATGCCGTTGATGCAATAAATCGAATGGTAAACGAGCATAAAACTGACTTTACAGAAAAGTTCCTCATGTTCAGGGGACAACAAAAGAAAGGGCTTAGAGCAATTGCTAGCGCAGTAGAAGGTAAAGTGTATGCGCAAGAAAACCTTGATAAACACAATGTTACTAAACAAAGGCTTAATCAGGCAATATTATCTTTAATGAAATCGGATGAAATACAAAAGTTGGGCGAGGGAACCTACCAATTCAACAATGTTCTATTTGGGTTGTGGATGATAAAAGAGCAGAATTAAACAGCATTAGGCAACCACAGGATAGAGGTGTACTAATATACCTAGTAATGTGGTGGTGGAGGTTCAACGCTCTCTTTTTCTGAAGACAAACTTCCTGCATCTTTTAAACGGTTCGCGACTAATTGTATTTGCTCTTTCAGATCAGAAATCTGTGCTTGATGCACGGCTAACTCTTCGCTGAGTTGTTCAATAACATCATCTTGAAACAGATTGCGAGACTCAAGTATATTGATACGTTCTTCAAGTACTTGGATATTAGTTTCTTCTTTTTGCATGGTTGAGGTCATTTAGTTTGCTTTATTAGGAAGTTGCCAAAGCTCTGCGTAGCCTGATGAGCTTTCAGTTAGTAAAGTGTTATTATCGCTAAATGCTAGGCTATAAACAACTGCTCCCGTCGGTCTTTTTACTTCTTTGGGGGTAACATGCCAGCTGGCTGTGCGTTTTCCTGTTGCTATATCCCACACACTCACTTTACTGCTTGCTGCTCCTGTTACTAAGGTTTTTCCATCAGGAGAAAATTGTACAGAGCTAAACACTTCATGGCGTTTAGTACCTTGTAATTGCGATATTAATTTACCTGTTTTTATGTTCCATATATAAGCAGACTTCATACTGTCTGCAGAAAAAGCATAACGACCTTGTGGGTCTAGTGATACTTTAGATACTCTAGTGGTATGGTTAAATTGATATATAACTTGCCCAGAGGCTGTATCCCAAACATAGGCAATAAAATCATTTCCGCCCGATATAGCCACTCTGCCATTAGGTAGCATGTCTACGGTGTTTATTTTTTCTTTATGCCCTAAAAATTCTAAACGTCTACCTGTATCTACCGCCACATGCACTACAGTGCCATTGCCTTTGCCGATAAGTAAGTAATCACCATGGTTGCTAATAGCAATATCGCGAATGTTTGATTCTCGTACTTTCCAGTAACCTTCAGACTTACCTGTGTTCATATTCCAAAGAGCAAAATTTTCTCGGCTTGCTGTTAGAACGTGGCTGTTGTTATTACTAATCTTAATGGCTAATACTAAGTTGTCGCTACTATTTTGTTGTTGTGCCCATTGATATGTGAGTGCATTTTTTTCTAAATCCCAAACACTAATGCCATGATGAATTGAAGATATTACGCTCCATTTCCCGTCATTAGAAATATCTCCTGCATAACTACCTTCTATAGCGTGTTGATAACGCTGCAAAGGTTTTCCTGCTGAAGGAGTGCAAGCTTGTAAAAATAGGAATGACAGCAAGGCTACTACAGGTAGCTTTAATGAAGTTAGAATGGCTTTTTTATTATCTGAAAAGTTAAGTAACATATTAATACTTTTTTATTTGAGTATTTATAGTTAGTATAAGGCGTTTTTTTAAATTGTTTAACTTTATCTTTGATTTTATTGTTGAAGATAGAACTAAATTATAGATGGATTGGGGAATTCTCCAATTGTAATTTTTTTACGGAGAAATAGATGAAATTTTTTAAACCTACTTTAGTTGCTGTTGCTTTATTAGCGGTTGCTGGTTGTCAAGAAGCCCCTAAAGAAGAAGCGAAAGCACCAGTATTAGATACGGAAATACAAAAACAAGCTTACGGATTAGGCGCGTCAATCGGTATGTATATGCAACGTAATTTAGAAGAGCATAACAAACTAGGTTTGACTTTAGACAAAGAATTAATTGTGCAAGGTTTTGTTGATAGCATTAATGACAAATCAGCTATTGAAAAAGAAGAAATTCAAGCATTAATGGCGAGCTTAGAGACCACGATGAAAACTAAACAGCAAGAAATGGCTGTTCAAGAATCAGAAGCAAGTTTAGCGGAAGGACAAAAATTCTTAGAAGATAACGCGAAGAAAGAAGGCGTTATTATTACTGAATCTGGTATTCAATATGTCGTTCTTACGCCAAGCGAAGGTGAAAAGCCAGCAGCAACTGATACAGTAAAAGTACACTATAAAGGTACTTTCTTGAATGGCGATACTTTTGACAGTTCATACGATCGTAATGAGCCAGCAGTATTTCCACTAAATCGTGTTATTAAAGGTTGGACTGAAGGCGTACAGTTAATGTCAGTTGGTTCTAAATTTAAATTTACTATCCCTTCTGATTTAGCTTATGGCCCGAATGGTAATCCACCACGTATTCCTGGTAATTCAGTATTAGAGTTTGAAATTGAATTGTTAGAAATTCAAAAAAGTGAGCCAGCACCACAGGTAGGTCAAACTCCTGTAGAAAAGTAAACAGTTAAGCGTTTTAAAAAGCCACCTACAGTAATTTGTTGGTGGCTTTTATATTTATAGCCATCCTACTTGAAGGTGCAGGATTCAGCTGGAATTAGAAACGTCTTTAGGTAAGACAAATTAGTTGTTTAATAGTCATGCTTTTTTAAATCATTTGGGTATATAGCAACAAGATGGATATTACGCGAACGATGAAAAAACTTCTTATAATAGGTTGGGTGTGGCCAGAGCCTAATTCTTCAGCGGCTGGTAGCCGCATGTTACAACTAATACAATATTTTCAAAGTGAAAATTATAGCATCACTTTTGCTTGTACAGCACAACGTACCGAGCATATGGCTGACTTGAATAAGCTTGATGTTAGTAGTGTTGATATAAAGCTGAACTGTACTAGTTTTGATGTCTTTATTTGTAGCTTGCAACCTGATGTGGTGATGTTTGACCGCTTTATGATGGAAGAGCAGTTTGGATGGCGAGTCAGCGAACAATGCCCTCAAGCATTAAAAATTTTAGATACTGAAGATTTATTTTGTTTACGCCATGCGAGACATGCTGCTTATAAAAAAAATAAAGAAATGATTGAAGCCAATATTCTTAGTACTGAGCTACTTAGCTCTGAACTACTTAGCTCTGAATTGGCTCAACGTGAAGTTGCGGCTATTTTTCGCTGTGATCTTACGTTAATGATCTCACCTAAAGAAATTGAATTATTAACAGGTTTATTTAAAGTGGATGCCAGTTTATTACACTATTTACCTTTTGTTTATAATCAAGAGCAACTTGAACAAATTAACCCTAGTTATGGGCAGCGGCAGGGTTTTATTTCTATTGGTAATTTTCGTCATCCGCCAAACTGGGATTCAGTGCTATGGTTGAAGCAACAAATTTGGCCGCTTATTCGCAAGCAACTCCCTAAAGCTGAAATACATATTTGTGGTGCTTACCCACCACCGAAAGCAACAGAATTACATGATGAAAAAACGGGTTTTATCGTGAAAGGTTGGGTTGATGATGCAGCAAAGGCTATGCAGTCAGCGCGCGTTTGTTTAGCGCCGTTGCGTTTTGGTGCTGGCATGAAAGGTAAACTCGCAGAAGCGATGCTTTGTGCTACTCCGTCAGTAACCACGAACATTGGTGTTGAAGGTATGCAAACTCAGCTGCCTTGGGCGGGGGAAATCGCTAATGATGCAGTAAGTATTGCTAATGCTGCGGTAAATTTGTATCAAAGTTCTGAGGCTTGGCAACATACTAGTGAGTTAGGAAAAAAAAATGCTCAGTTGTTATTTGAACAAAATAAACGTTTTTTAAATTTCTCAAATTGTTTAACGAAACTATTGAATAATTTAACACAGCACAGACAAAATAATTTCATTGGCAGTATGCTCAATCATCACCACCATAAAAGCACTAAGTACATGTCGCAATGGATTGAAGCAAAGAATAATACCAAGTGAGGTTGCTTATTAGTTTTTAATGATAGAGTTGAAGTAACGGGCTTGATCAATACAATATGACCACCAAGAATTTTTTACTTCCTGTAAGCCCGAATTAACTCAATACTTATCCTGTTCTTAGTTTCCTCTATGGTTTTGTTTCGGTCTGTTTTGTTTAGGCCTGTTTTGTTGTTGGGGCGAAGGTCTAACATTGGGTTTATTTATAGGTGTCGAAGGTCTAATATTTGGATTTCCTGTTGGAGCAATAGGTTTGACATTAGATCTATTTGTTGGGCGTGATGGAGTGTTTTGCTTCATATTACCTGTGGTGGCTTTTCTATTAGAATTAGATATCGAATCTCTATTACTAACTTTATTATTTTTCATTGCACTAGAGGGCGAAGGCTTTGAAGTGTTATTACGTGTATAGCTTCCTTTATTTTTATTTCTGTTTACGGTATTAGAAGTGTTTCTTGTTTTACTGTAGTTATTATAGGTATTGTTGTTATTATTTATTATTACAGTGTTTCCTCCTCGATGACCACCACGGTAGTGATTATGATGATGACGATTTCGACCGAAATATAGGTTAATTGAAATTACTGGGTATGGTCTATAGTAAACAGGATAATAACCGTAATAATAAGGTGGGTAATAAGGTACGTAAACAGGAGAGTATACATACTGCACAATTGGTTCTGATTCAAGAACCACAACAGTAGCAGGTTGACTTGTAACCACCGCAGTACCAGTATATGCAGGGTTAGCCGTAATAGCTGGGGCTGCAGGTTTTGGTTCTATAACATAGTTTTTTCCATATAAACTTTCATCACCAACCATTTGGATGGCTACTTTTTTATCCTTGTTCTTGGTAACTAAAATAACGCCAACGTCTTGAGTTTCATCTTTAAGAATGTCAACCTGAAGTACAAAGGAAAAATCTTCACCTTCTTTTTGTGTTACTACCTTAATGAAATCAACACTGTCATCTAAATTTAAATCTAGATTGTTAATCCCTGTTTTTTCGTCATTTAGAGAAGCTTCAAATTCTTCAATAGTTTTAGATTTTTGAAATAAGTCAAGTACCGCATATAGGTCTAAACTATCGCCAGGTAAGCCTAATGACTCAGTTTCTGCATTTGCCTTAGGTAAATCTTGGGCATTTAAGTTAGTTATTCCAATAAAAAACACTACTAACATCAGCCATATTTTGGTATTCATTCTTAATCCTTATATTTCGTTTTTTGCAATTAAAGTATTAAATGTGTACTTTATTTTCGCGTATGCTGCGACTCGAAAATATAAGACATGCAGTCATTTGAAAATAATATATTAGTGATTGACAATACCATAGTAGGGTAATCGAGATGACAAAGATATTTTTGCTTTGTGTGAATATGTTTTTTCAAAGCAGTCGTCCAAGTTTACACTATAAAGAAGCCTCTAGTATTTTTGTTAAACGTTTCGCTGCCATCAGCAGTCTTTGTTCCATCACTGGTTGATACTGTAATAAATAATCTGGTGGCAATTTTATTTTACCGTTAGGTTTTTGGCAGTTGCCTTGGCTATTCAATTGGCAATAGTTAAAGTTAGGTTCTTTAACTAATTGAAATGATTCATCAGCCCACTGCCAAACTTGCTCTGTTTGCCAGCTAGGCTGAGAGTATTGATTCCATTTTGCGTTTAGTAAATCTAACCATCTTCTTTTACTTTTCTTCCCTTTATACAAAATACATTTATCCCAATACTGATGTAAGTTGCTACATTTAGTCTCTAAATGGGAAAACTTTACTTTATTACCCCCTAAATCATCGGAAAAACTGATGTGTAAGGGCTGATGGATATCACCCACCCAGTGACCTAAAAAAAGTAAAGTTTGTGCTTGTTGCCAGTCTTGATTACTTTGGGTTTGAGTCAGCATTTTTTGGTGCGTTAAAATGGCTTTAGGCAAACAGTTCTTGTTGCAGTCATTAGCGTTGATCTTATCATGCGTGCGTGGAACGTTCATATAATGCCAAGTATTGTATGACTTAAATTCTTCTAAGCGTTTGATTGCATCTGCCCAAGTGCAGGCATTAGCGAATGTTATTGGTTTATCTTCTTTTTTATAATTATAACGATTAATTAAGTGTTGATGCTGCTTAGGGATGGTATTAAGAAGTGCGGTAACTTTATCTTGTTTTGTTTTTGTTAAGTGCTCAAAAGCCAATTGACAAATAACTTGATGACCAAGTTTACCTAAAGCAAAGCTCGGTTTACTTATAGATAAAGTTAAAAAAGCGACGATAAAAATAGTATATTTGGCCATCATTAATAATCCTTTACTTCTTATTCAACAAAAATTTGCATCTCTTCGCCAATTTGTTTGCGCATATCCATTAGCTTTACGGCACTGGCGTGTTGCTTTAGATCAGCATCGCTTTCAGGAACCCACTGCGGTATGCGTTCTGATTGACCATTTTGATCTACCGCTACCATAATAACAATGCAGTGAGTAGTTAAGCGACGGTTTAATGATTTAGGATCACAGGCATTTACCTCTAACGCAATATGCATTGAGGATTTTCCGGTATAAATAACCTTTGCTTCAACTTCTACCAAGCTACCTACATGAATAGGGGCGACAAAACGGATGCCACCAGCATAAGCGGTAACGCAATAACGACCACTCCAACCTGCTGCGCAGGCATACGCGGCTAAATCTATCCATTTCATTACCGCTCCACCATGAACTTTGCCACCAAAATTGACATCTTGTGGTTCAGCTAAAAATCGTAAAGTTATATCACGTTGTGGACTATTCATTATTTGCTCTCTGGAGTTTATTGTTAAAGAAAATTGTTATGGTGCAGGTTTATACCCATATTTAATTGGGATGGGTATATATGTTATTTAAAGAGTTAACATGTTCATTTTAACAAATAAAAAAGCCTTTCTCAAAGAGAAAGGCTTGAAATGCTCGCTTTATGGTCTTGTTAATCAAGATTCTTATTAGTTATATTTAGAAGTATTATTATTATTAATCAGTGCTTCTTTGTTAACGCAGGTAATTTATAGCAAAGCATTTTTGCCACTGCAACAACTTTAATAGAGCATAAACTCGACGATTTCTTTCGTACAAAGGTTTTAATTGTTATGCCACATAGCTAAGTTGCTGATTGTTACATAGATTGACGATTAAGAACTAAATGTTACTAAATTGAAATGTTTTTTGTTTTTTGATTTGATATTGCTGAACCAAAGGAATTGATTTTGTGCATAGATTCAAAATACTGCGAGTGCTAGAATATGCATCATAAATTGCTTGCTATCTAAATATGTGAAAGTGCGAGTAAGTAACAATGAATAAATTAGAGGATTTATTGGTGACAGAATTAAAAAATGATAATTATTTACGCGCGCTTTTGAAGCAACCAGTAGATTACACTCCCGTGTGGATGATGAGACAAGCAGGGCGTTATTTACCTGAATATCGTGAAGTGCGTAAAGATGCAGGTGATTTCATGTCGGTATGTCGAAATGCAGAGCTTGCTTGTGAAGTGACTATTCAACCTTTACGTCGTTTTAAATTAGATGCTGCTATTTTATTTAGTGACATCTTAACTATTCCTGATGCGATGGGTTTAGGTTTGTATTTTGAAACAGGCGAAGGCCCTAAGTTTACCAATCCAATTACCTGTAAAGCAGATATTGAAAAAATAGGCATTCCAGATCCTGAAGATGAATTAGGTTATGTTATGAATGCTGTGCGTACTATTCGTAAAGAACTTAACGGTGAAGTACCGTTAATTGGCTTTTCTGGAAGTCCATGGACATTAGCAACTTATATGATTGAAGGTGGTAGCTCTAAAGCTTTTACTAAAATCAAAAAAATGATGTTTTCAGAGCCACAAAGCTTGCACCTATTACTTGATAAGTTAGCAGACTCTGTTATTACCTATCTTAACGGGCAAATTGCTGCTGGCGCACAGTCGGTAATGGTATTTGATACATGGGGCGGCGTTTTATCACCACGAGACTATAAAGACTTTTCATTACAATACATGGCAAAAATAGTTGATGGTTTGACTCGTCATGCTGATGGTCGTCAAGTGCCTGTAACCTTGTTTACTAAAAATGGTGGTATGTGGTTAGAAAGTATTGCTGCTACTGGTTGTGATGCAGTAGGGCTTGATTGGACTATTGATATTGAAAATGCCAAAGCACGGGTAGGCGATAAGGTTGCTTTGCAAGGTAATATGGATCCTTCAATGTTATATGCACCATTGCCACGTATTGAACAAGAAGTAGCTAAAATTTTAGCAGGCTTTGGTCAAGGTGGTACTGGGCATGTATTTAACTTAGGCCATGGTATTCACCCTGATGTGAAACCTGAACACGCAGGGCATTTTATTGAGTCAGTGCATCGTTTAAGTAAGCCATACCATAAGTAGTGTTAGGTAGTTTCATACACGGCAAAGAGCATTTTAAATTTTAAGTGCTAATTATAAGGAAATAACAGATAACCCTGTCATCTTCGAGGTGTTTTATCGAAAATCCACGCTTTTAAGTCATATGGATTATCGATCAGACATCTCGATAATGACGAATTGCCTTATTGTGCTTTAAAAACGTTAATATTATAACTGCAATGTTTAGATTTACTTGTGATAATCTGGATTATCACGAGTAAAACTTTGAATTAAAGACAAATAAAAAGCACCTTAATATTAAGGTGCTTTTTTTGTTATCTCAGTCGAAGGGGCTATTGCTTTTTAAATTGTCTCGAAGCTAATCCCATTATACCTAATGCAAAAATAGCTAAGGTTGAAGGTTCAGGAACTGATGGTATTACAGGAGTGCAATTACCATGCAAGAAAGGTATTTTATAATTAAATCAATGGGTTGTCATGCGTGTTCGGGGGGGTTGAAATAAGTATGTGTAAAATAAGCTGACAGTGGGTGGTTAATAAATAAACGGTTATCCTCTACTTGTTCATGAAAAAAGTTAAAAAATTGTAGGAGGGCTATTTTCTTAAAAAATATTGCGGTAAAATCCTTCGTTAGATAATATTGGCATATTAGGGTTTTCATTAAAATCAAGTCACCAATACAAACATTAGGAGGTGTTTTATGGCAACAGCAAAGAAAAGTGATTCTATTACGGTAGAAGAATATATAAATGGTGAATTAATTAGTGAAGTAAAACATGAGTATGTTGATGGTCAGGTTTACGCAATGGCTGGTGCAAGTGTGAATCATAATACTATTTCTGGGAATGTTTTTAGTGCATTTCACCTGCATTTAAAAAGCTCTTCTTGTAGGTCTTTCGCTTCAGACATGAAGGTTAAAACGTCTGTAGGCAATTATCGTTACCCTGATGTTTTAGCTGTTTGTGATAATGATTTTATTGAAAATGGCTATGTTACACAAACACCAGTAATACTTGTAGAAGTTATCTCTAGGTCAACACGTAAAATTGATGAACGAGATAAGCTTTTAGAGTATATCAATATTCCAACCCTACAAGAGTATGTCATTATTGAGCAAGATGTTGTTGATATAACCGTTTACCGTAAAAGTGACGATTGGCATTCAAAACATTACTTTTTAGAGGATGAAATACATTTTGAATCAATCAATTTAACATTATCAGTCGAAGATATTTACGATCGAGTACAAAATGAAGATGTGATTGAGTTCTTAGAATCAAAAAAGTAAGTAATGGCTCACTTTCTATTTACTCAAATTAACATTGCGCAACTAACCAATTATTTAAGTCCAATTATTTAAGTCTGAGTATTGAGATAACACGGGTATATATATTTTTTATTTTGAGGCCATTAAACTCTTTTAGTGTTTTAAGCTCTGTATTTTGTTATTCTTCATCCACTTCATAAGCACTAAAATCAGTAACACCTTTTTCTTCTAAAATACGGCGGACACTGGCAGGTAGTTTTTGATCGTTATCTTTAGCCAAATCCTCATCATCAGGTAAAGGCTGACCAGTAAACGCATGTAAAAATGCTTCACACAATAATTCACTATTGGTTGCATGGCGTAAGTTGTTCACTTGACGTCTTGTACGCTCGTCAGTTAATACTTTCAATACACGCAAAGGAATGGATACAGTAATTTTTTTTACTTGCTCGCTCTTTTTACCATGTTCGGCATAGGGATTAATATATTCGTCATTCCACTGAGCCATGTAAATTCCTTAATATTATTCTATTTATTTTATTAGTTATAAGATAGATTTTACTGGATGCAGCAATTCAGTCAAGTAGAAGTTTAGATGTCTAAAATATCTTGACCTAAATAACCAAACCGTTTAGAGTTATAGACGTCCAAACATCTAAATAAATTCAATAAATAGAGTAACGCTCTCAGTTAATACTTTCAACTAATGAGAGTGAGGAATAAAAATGTCGAATGCTAGCATCAAAAACATTACCACTACGGCAGTGAGAGCAGGCATTAACACCGATAAACATCACGGTGCAGTTGTTGCGCCTATTTATTTATCAAGCACGTATTCATTAAAAGGTTTTAATGAAAAGCGTGAGTTTGATTATTCACGAACAGGTAACCCAACCCGAGCCATTTTTGCACAAGCTATTGCTGATTTAGAGCAAGGCAGTGTCGGTATTGTTACCAGTACAGGCATGTCGTCAGTGCACTTAATTTGTCAGTTATTATCAGTTGAAGATTTAGTTGTTATTCCCCATGATTGTTATGGCGGCAGTTTTCGTTTATTTACTCATTTAGCTAAACGTGGTCTATTTAAGTTAATTGTTGTTGACCAAAATGATCAAAGTGCATTAGCACAAGCATTATCGAAAAAACCTAAATTAGTCTTATTAGAAAGTCCAAGTAACCCATTATTACGCTTGATTGATATTGAAGAAGTAACTAAGGCTTGCCATAACGTTGGCGCTTTAGTTGCGGTTGATAACACCTTTTTATCCCCAGCTTTGCAACAACCGTTAACATTGGGTGCAGATATCGTCTTTCATTCCACCACTAAATATATTAATGGTCATAGTGATGTTGTGGGCGGTGTTTTAGTGACTAAAGAACAAGCGCTAGGAGAAGAATTGGCGTGGTGGGCAAATTGCATCGGTATTACAGGCAGCGCCTTTGATAGCTTTTTGGCCTTACGTGGCTTAAAAACTTTGCCAATACGTATGAAACAACATCAAGAAAATGCAGAAAAAGTCGCTGTGTTTTTAAAAAATCATCCGGCTATTGATGTCGTCTATTATCCTGGTTTTGAAGATCATCTGGGTCATGATATTGCTAAGAAGCAACAAGCAGGTTTTGGTGCTATGTTAAGCTTTGACGTTAAAGGCGGTGTTGAAGCGGTAAAGAAATTATTTGCCAATTTAGCGTTGTTCACTTTGGCTCAGTCTTTAGGTGGTGTAGAGAGTTTAATTAGTCATCCTACTACTATGACTCATGCAGGTATGGAAGAAGCAGCACGGATTGAAGCTGGAATTACCGATTCTCTAGTAAGAATTTCAGTTGGCATTGAAGATAGTGCGGATATTTTAGCTGATTTAGCTTATGGTCTTGAACAGAGTCAAAGATGACAGAATTACAGACACCTAAAAACAACTTAGAAAAACATGCGATCAATGTTCATAAATTTGGTGGTAGCTCGTTAGCGAATGCGCAATGTATTGAGCGCGTAATTGAAATTATTCGTCAAAATTGTCAGTTGAATGATCTTATTGTTGTTTCTGCCAACGGTAAAACGACTAACAGCTTATTCTCGCTACTTACGTTGGCCAAAGATACTATTTTTACTGAAGCTTTAGTTGAATTAGAGCATCAACAAATAGTACTCATAAATGAATTGTTGAATGAGCAAAATGCTAAACAACTAACACAATTATTATCAACCGACATTGTGCAGTTAACGCAATGGTTATCCAATGATCTCGTTCAACATAGGAATGATATTTTAGCTTATGGTGAATTGTGGTCAGCGCGATTGTTGTCTGCTTTGCTCAATGAGAAAATTTGTCCTAGTAATGCTATTGATGCGCGCGATTTTCTAGTGATAGATAATGAACAAGAGTGCGCGGTTGATCATGCGTTAAGTAACGCACAGCTCAAAACACATTTACAGTTTGGAAAATTAGCGGTAATTACGGGTTATATTAGTAAAGATAGCCGAGGTAAAACTTGTACATTGGGTCGTAACGGTAGTGATTATTCGGCAACTATTATGGCGTCACTAGTCGGCGCATTTAATGTAACCTTGTGGACAGACGTTGATGGTATTTACAGTGCAGACCCTCGAGTTGTGCCCAATGCCAGAAAACTGCACCGTTTACCTAATGGCGTAGCGAAAGAGCTTGGTCGTTTAGGTAATCCTGTATTACATGCTAAAACACTAACACCACTAGTGAATGAGAGCTTGTCTCACCATTGTCATTTACATGTAGCGAGCAGCTTTGATGCACAAGTTTCGGGTACTGAAATTGGTAAGTTTGGTCACATTGCCAAGCAAGAATTGTCAGTAACATATTTAAACGATCTTTTATTAGCGCAATCAGCAAGTTTTATTGGTGAAGGCGCGGCTGATTTATTCAAAAAGGCTCTTATTGAATTTTCGCCTATTTGTGCTGATGATAAACAGGGCTTTATTGTCATTAATCAAAATCAACAAAAGGCATTGAGCCAATGGCTATCGAGTCATCATGTTGAGGTAGCATTCAAACCCGTTTCTATTATTGCTACTGTGGGTCATAAAGTGGCACAACGTGGCGATATTAAAGCTCGGTTTAAGCGTTCATTAAAAAGTATTCAACCTTTGTTTTTAGTCGCCAGCGAAAATAATCATAGTGTGATTGCTATATTGTCTGAGCCTTGTGGCACAGAATTATTGAACAATGTTCACCATGATATTATTAAAGATTCTCGCCACATTGGTTTAGTCATTGCGGGTTTAGGTAATATTGGTGAGCGTTTTATCGAGTTATTACCAACACAGTTAAATCGCATTTATGCCTTAGAAAATATTCATCTTGTGGGTTTGTTATCTTCAAAAAAAGCGCTTATTAATAATGATGGTATTGATGTAAATCAGGCGTTGTCTTTGTTCAAACAAACATCTCAACCTTATGATAGTCAGCAATTATTATCTTGGTTAAGCAATCATCCTTATGATGAATTGATTGTGGTTGATATTACGCCAAGTGAAGATTTTAGTTTGCTTTACCAAGATTTTTTTGAACAAGGTATTCATGTTATTGGTGCGAATAAATGGGCTGCTTCATCAGATACAGCCAACTATAATAAATTAGTAAATACAGCAGATAAAAATAATAGTTTGTGGTTAGGTAATACGACGGTTGGTGCTGGCTTGCCAATAAATTATGCTATTGATGATTTAAATAATAGCGGAGATAAAATTACCGCTATTGCAGGCATTTTTTCTGGTACCTTATCATGGTTATTTGAAACCTATAATGGTTCAACTGCTTTTTCTACGTTACTTTTAGATGCACTTGCACAGGGAATTACTGAGCCAGATCCGCGTGAAGATTTATCGGGTCGTGATGTGCAACGAAAACTACTAATTTTAGCTCGCATGGCAGGTTTTGAATTATCACTTGATGATATAGATTGTAAAAACCTAGTACCGCATGCATTGCAACATCTTAGTACAGAAGAATTTTTGGCGAGAGTAAATGAATTAGACGATTATTTCGCAAGGGCATTAACTGATGCTAATAGTAACGAATGCTGTATTCGTTATGTTGCTCGTTTAAGCGTTAATGATTCAGGTAATATTAAAGCCAAGGTAAGTTTAGAAGTGTTGTCGCAAAGTGATGCTTTTGCCAACTTGACACCTTGCGATAATATTTTTCAAGTTCACAGTCACTGGTATCAAGAAAATCCGTTAATTATACGTGGCCCTGGCGCGGGGCGAGATGTTACTGCCGGTGGTATACATTCAGATCTAGTCAATATTTGTCAGCAATTAGCTCACAAGCAAAATCAAGTAAAAATAAAGGGGATAAATTAATGAGTTATAGTCATGCTAGACAAGTGGAGTCACTAAACCGTAGTTTGAGTGAAATAAGTAATGATATTCAAGTTTCATTTGAATTCTTTCCGCCAAATACGCCAGAAATGGAAACCACGCTGTGGAATTCAATTGAGCGTTTAGCGCCATTAAATCCTAGTTTTGTTTCGGTAACTTATGGTGCAGGATCGGGCACACGTGATAGAACTCACGATATTATAAAGCGCATTCAAAAAGACACTGCGCTACTTGCTGCACCGCATTTAACGTGTATTGATGCAGGCCGTGAAGAGTTAATTCAAATAGCTAAAGATTACTGGGCTAGCGGTGTTCGTCATATCGTTGCCTTACGTGGTGATTTGCCTAATAGCGATGAAAAACCAGCTATGTACGCATCAGATTTGGTTGAATTATTGCGTGATGTAGCTGATTTTGATATTTCAGTTGCTGCTTATCCAGAAGGGCACCCAGAAGCACCAAACCCACAGTTCGATTTACTTAATTTGAAGCGTAAAATTGATGCGGGCGCTAATCACGCTATTAGCCAATTTTTCTTTGATATTGAATCTTATTTAAGGTTTCGCGACCGTTGTGTAACGGTTGGTATTGATGTTGAAATCATTCCTGGAATATTACCCGTAACAAATTACAAAATGTTAGAACGTTTTGCTGGCTTAACTAATGTTCACGTACCGAGTTGGATGCCGAAAATGTACGAGGGTTTGGAAGATGATGAAATGACTCGTCGTATGGTTGGCGCTAATATAGCCATGGAACAAGTGAAAGTGTTAAACCGTGAAGGTGTGAAAAACTTCCATTTTTATACACTAAACAGAGCAGAATTAACTTATGCCTTGTGTCATACTTTAGGTATTCGCCCACAGAAATAATTAATAAGAATTAAACTGAAGGCATAAGGAAATGCCTTTAAACATTCATGATTTGCAGCTTTGCTCAAACTCACTACACTCGTCAAGCTCAGATATGACTCTCAAAAATCTATGGGTACAGTAAGCATAATGACTCAGTATTTGAGCGAGCGATTAATTATTTTGAACATAATATAATAATTTTACCCGTACTTTTAAGGCGCACAATAATGACAAACTATTTCCCTATGCCTGGCCACAAAATAGCCACTATTGATGATATTCATGCGCTTGAGAGCATTGATGTCAATGACCTGACTCTGCCCAGTAGCACTTATCAATTACTCAAACAATCAGCCATCGATTTTGCGGATAGTACCGCTCTTAAATTTATCATCAACGCGACTGTCGATGAGTCATCAATTGATTTAACTTACCACCAGTTGTTTACTCGCATCACCCAAACCGCAAACGGTTTACATTCTTTAGGCGTAACTGACGATACCGTAGTATCGATGATGCTACCCAACTTACCTCAAACCCACTTTACTATATGGGGCGCTGAAGCTGCTGGTATATTCAACCCCATCAACCCTTTATTGGATGTTGGTCATATCGTTTCGATTCTTAACGAAGCTCAATCTAAGGTGCTAGTAACAATGGCGCCAACACCCGGATCTGATCTATGGGAAAAAGCTCAAGAGATCATGGCACAGGTTGATAGCCTTGATTATATCGTTGCTATTAATGTTGCTAACAGTCCAAATCAGATGGATTACCTTAGCAATTCGGTGTTGGATTTTGATCAACTAACCAACGTTCAACCCGGTGATCATTTAGTCAGTGGCCGCGATATTAAAGCCACCGACATCGCCTCTTACTTTCACACCGGCGGTACCACTGGTACACCAAAATTAGCACCGCATACGCACGCTAATGAAGTGATTGGTTGTTATCAAATGGTTGCAGGATTGGCGATGGGCACGCATAGCGTTGGCCTCTGTGGTCTACCGCTGTTTCATGTGAACGGTGTGTTTGTAACTGGTTTAGCGCCTTGGATGGTTGGTGCTCAAATTGTTCTCGCCACTCCAGCAGGCTACCGAACACCTGCTGTAATTGAAAATTTTTGGGCATTGATTGAAAAATACAACGTTAGTTTTTTCAGCTGTGTGCCGACAATTCTCAGCGGTTTGTTAACTGTACCTTCCGATGATTACGATTTATCCAGCCTTGATGTTGCCTTGTGTGGAGCCGCACCATTAGCCACTGAGTTAATGAAAAAATTTGAAGAAAAAACCGGCCTCGTGTTAGTTGAAGGCTATGGTCAAACAGAAGGCACTTGCGCCAGTACCGCCAACCCTAAATATGGAGTACGCAAAGTCGGCTCAGTCGGGCTGCCACTGCCCTACCTCAAACTTAAAATTATTGAAGTTGATGATAAGGGTAAATACGTCCGCGAATGCGACACCAACGAAGCTGGTGAAATTTGCATTAGCGGCCCCAATGTCTTTAGCGGTTACAAACAAGCAGAGCAAAACGAAGGACAGTGGCCTTTAGAGGGGTGGTTTAATACCGGAGATTTAGGTCGTTTGGATGAAGAGGGCTATTTATGGCTCACCGGCCGCAGCAAAGACCTGATCATTCGTGGTGGTCACAACATTGATCCGCAAATGATCGAAGAAGCCTACTATCAACACCCTGATGTCATTGAGGCTGTAGCAATTGGTAAACCAGACAAGCGTGTCGGCGAATTGCCCGTGGTTTACATCCATTTGAGTCCTAATAGCAGCATGACCGAAGCGCAACTATTAGAATACGGTAAAAACAATATTAACGAGCGAGCAGCGGTGCCAAAGCAGGTATTTTTAGTCGATGCTATGCCTGTTACTGCCGTGGGTAAAATATTCAAGCCGACGCTACGCAATCAATTGATTTATGATATGGTAACCGCTGAACTAACGGCTAGTTTACAGGTTTCATTTGAAGCTAAGGTGGTTATTGATAAGAAATTTGGCCAATGTGTCACGATAACTGCTGCCGCTGATTCCCACTCAGCCATTACAGAAATTCTTGGTGGTTATGGGTTTAAATTAATTGTTAAACTTCTTTAATTAAACAAGTATTTTGTCCATGATTGCTGGAAGCCTTGTCTAACATTAAATGCGACTAAAGGCTTAAATTTTATTCATGATCATAAGATGAAAATAGTTATTATCAATCGTTAAAATATAGAATGTTTTCTATGTTTTTGGAAGAAGTACGGCTTGACATCAGGGGAGCGTATATATATTTCTTGTATATTTTATTCGTAATACCTTGGCATTCGTCCGCAGAAATAAGCGATATAAATTAAAGGCATAAGGAAATGCTTCAAACTAAGCATGACTTCTAGCTTTGTTGTTGCTTAGTTTTGTTTTTTCTAGCATTATTAGTTTTTATTTCTTAATTAATTAATTAAATAAATGGCTAAAGCTTTTCAACATCAAACTCACTACACTCGTCAGGCTCAGATATTACTCTCAAAAATCTATGGGTGTAGTAAGCATAATGACTCAATGCTTGAGCGAGCGATTAATTATTTTGAACATAATGAATTTGTTGCTTCAGATGTATCAGCAAGTCCCGAGGGTGAAGCCTTACACAAATTAGAGCAAATTGAGCGTCACGGCCATTTACAAGCTATTTGCTATGAGATAATTGAATTAACTGAAGGTGATAGCTTTGAAGAAAGTAATCGAAAATCGGCTCAGTTACTAGGCACTATTCAATTAATTAGCCCAACGGAAGGCAATAAAATTGCCGCTAATAATGAACAATGTAAAGCGCTGTATAAATCTATATTAAGTTTACGTTTACTTGATAGGTTACTACTAAATAATGAAGTAAGCGATCCTTATATTCTTAAAGTTTTAACAGAATTTGAGGGGCAATCTTTTGCTGAACTTGATGCTGCAGCACGCGCTCGCTTTACTGAACTGGTGAGAATGCCACTTATCATGGCTGCTTTATTACAAGATATTGGTCATAATCATGCTCAAGCACAAAATATTCTTCGTGGAGAAGATGGGGAACAAGATACTCATCGCACATTAGCTATTGAAGATAGAAAAAAATTATTACAAATCAATCATAAACAAACCTTAATATATATATCAAACGGTATTGGAATTCCTAACTATGTAGGAAACTCTAAAGAAGAACGAGATCAATTTACTGTTGATGAACAACTGAAGCATCAGTTTATCAATATATTAATAAAAAGTAGCTTTAAGGCAAAACAGGGTGTTGGTAATTTATTAAAAGTACCACAAATATATGTCTCTATTATTTTTTCAACTAAAGCAAATTACAACTACACAGTATTACCCAAGGTCTTTCAGGTATTAAATAAAAATGCAGAATTAGGGGCTTGTAGTCAAAAAGTGGTTGATGCGCTTTATCAAATAACAGGTATGTTTCCCCAAGGCTACGGTGTGATTTATATGCCAGAAGATGAAATGAAACAGCAGAGTGGTTGTTATGAATATGCTATTGTGAATAGACTTTACCCACCAATACCAGAACAACCATTGTGCCGTATAGCAACACGAAAATTAACTTTCATTTGCTATGGCCATAATATTGAAGTAAAACAAAAGAATAATTTATATTTTCCGCATATGGCAAAAAAAATGGCTCTTTTAAGTAAGGAGCGCCTGAATGAAATTTTTGAGTTATTGTCATCTAATTATCAAGAACGACAAGCATTAGATTTATTACCACGTTGTTGGCACGCCAATGAATTTTTTTCTGTTAAAGAAAATCAAAAGTTATGGAATAAAGGAGACTAATAAGTGCATTTAATAAAGGAAAATTAACAATGACCAAATCTAAGCGAATAGCATCAATTGATTGGATGCGAGGCTTTGTGATGATAATCATGGTACTTGATCATGTCTCTATGGCTTATAACGTGGATCATTTAGCTAAAGATTCTGCAGCAAATTATATTGTAGGCACTCCTTTACCTGCTTTTGAGTTTTTTACCCGATGGATCAGCCATATTTGTGCACCAGTATTTGTTTTTTTGGCGGGCACAGCACTTGCCATTAGCGTTGAACGCAAAGTAAGCAGGGGGTTTGACGGCAAGGTTATTGATAAAGACATTTTATTGCGCGGTGCTTTTATCGCGATCCTTGACCCAACCTTAATCTCAATTTTCGGTGGTAAACTAACCTTTCAAGTTTTATACGCAATAGGTATTGCGATGATGTGTATGGCTTTTTTTCGCCGTCTTTCAACACCAACCTTAATTGTTATTGCTTTGGCTTGGATATTAGGCGGTGAATGGGTTACTAGTCAGTTTTGGAACTTTGATGTTGCTAGTCAGTCTATTATATCTGCTTTATTCGTTGGTAAATATTACACTTCAGACATCAGTATTTCTTATGCTTTTGTGCCTTGGTTATCTGTCATGATTTTAGGTTGGGTGTTTGGCCGTTATATTTTGGATTACGGTCAAGGAAAGGTGAAATTTGAGCCAGCAACATTATTATTCATACTTGGTTTTTCTGCTCTAGCGGCATTTGTGGTGGTTAGATATTTTAATGGTTATGGTAACATGCAGTTATACCGTGAGGATTTTAGTTGGCAACAATGGTTGCATGTAAGTAAATATCCAATATCTGCAAGTTTTATTTTTTTAGAGCTTGGCGTAATGGCGATAATTTTGGCTTTGATGATCCGTTTAGAAAATATTATTGGCACACGTCAAAAGGGTGTATTACTGGTTTTTGGCCAAACGTCTATGATGTTTTACCTTGTGCATAGATTGTTTTTAACAGGTTCGGTCAACTTTGGTGGTTTGACAAAATTTGCTGATTTACCTACAACTTATTTAATTACTTTTATCATGTTGATTTTACTTTACCCGTTTTGTTTATGGTATCGCAGTTATAAAGCTAAGCATCCAGACTCAGTTTGGCTTAAGTACTTGTAATCAAACTATGAGTGTCGGCCATGGCAAAGATAACTAAATCATCAATATTGAGCTTAATAGCGATTTTTTGTTCTAAGTGTAATGCTTGATTACTATAAAAGCTTAACGCAGTAAAGGCTAAGTCGTTTTGTGTACATATGCTACTTAATTGGTAATGATAACCTTGTTCAGTGATGGTGATATTTTTAACAATAGCATTAGCATCGTGGTTAGCGTGTAGCGATAGATGCTGTGGCTTAACGAGTAAAACGAGTTTGTTTTCTGAGAAAGTTTTTGTTTTGGGTGAACTTAAGGTGCTTTTGATCAGACCAAGGGCACTATGATAGCTTATTGTTGCTCCTTGCTCATGACTTGGTAAGTTGTTACTTTCTATAGTTGTGATAGGTAACCAAGCGCCTAGTTGCAAAAAGTCAGCTACCTGAAAACTGTTTGGGTTTTTACAAACCTCAGCTGGGGTTCCTGTTTGCAGTATTTTTCCTTCTGTCATTACGGCAATTTTATCACCAAAGCTGAATACTTCATCTTTATTGTGAGTGACAAAAATAGCGGTTATTTTAAGTTCTTTTAATAATGAACGTAGCTCTATCATCAAATCATTTCGCAAACGGGCATCAATATTAGAAAAAGGCTCGTCTAGTAATAATAAAGCAGGTTTAGGTGCTAATGCTCTGGCAATAGCTACTCGTTGCTGTTGACCGCCAGAAAGTTGATGTGGGTATCTATCAGCTAAATCATCAAGTTTTAATAATTTTAGCAATGTTATCAGTTGAGTTTTTTGTGCCGCATTAGACTGTTTAGCAATACCAAAACAAATGTTCTTTGCTACGGTTAGGTGAGGGAATAAAGCATAATCTTGAAATATCATTCCAATATTACGCCGCTCGGGTGAGATAAATTGTTCGGTTGTAATAGTATTGATTACGCCAAAATCATTAAGCTGAATTTGTCCTTGGCTTTGTTCGATAAAACCTGCAATCGTATTTAATAAGGTAGTTTTACCGCAACCACTTGGTCCCACTAAACCTATAATATCACCTGAAGCTAATGTTAAGTTAACGTCAGACAAAATGGTGTTTTTTTGTAAAGTTACCGATAAATTACTGATGCTAATGAGCGGCAAAATCTTGCTCCCTGTGTTGTGTTTTAGCTATTTTTTCATTACTTGAATTTAGCCAAATAATAGGGAATAAACCAAAGAGTACAATAAGAATAGCACCCAATGCCCCTTGCTCAAGCATTTCATCTGATATGAGCTGATAAACTTGCGTGCTTAAGGTCTCAAAATTAAATGGTCGCAGTAATAATACGGCGGGTAATTCCTTCATAGCTTCAACAAAAACTAGCAGCCAAGCACCAAGTATTGAAGATTTTAGTAAAGGTAAATGTATTTTAGTTAAACTGGTTTTTAAACCTACTCCTAAGCTTGCTGGTGCTAGATCAATAGAGCTAGGAATTTGTTTTAAACCACTACTAATAGCACCATTTGCTATGGCGGCAAAGCGAACAACAAAAGCAAAAACAAGCACGAAAATTGTACCAGAAAAAATCAGCCCAGGTTCAGTAAGCTGTAAGTATATAGCGATATCATTGACACTATGATCCACTGGGCCAAATGTTGCCAGCATAGCCATGGCAAGCACAGTGCCAGGAATAGCATAACCAAAAGATGATATTTGCAAAGGCCAAGTTTTATTTATATCGTAAGAAAAACGTTGAAATAAAGCTAAAGTCAATGCAATAAGCACAGTAATAGTAGCGGCATATAAAGCAAGTTCAATGCTATTTAACGCACTTGCGAGTAACTTAAAAAACTGTTCGCTAGTGCTGTATTCAAACACCATATTAATTAATAAACTAAAGGGTAATAAAAAACCAGCAATTGCTAAAAACCAACAAAAAGTACAGGCTAAAAATTGCTGGCGTGTTGATAAAATTATTAACTGTTGTTGATTATTGCTCATGCTTTTTTGTTGGCTTTGGCTAGATCTTGCTTTTTGTTCAAAAAACACCACAATAAAGATAAATAACATTAATACGCTTGCTAAGGCATTGGCGCTAGATAAATCGCCATAACCTAACCAAGTATCATAAATTGCCGTGGTTAAGGTATTCACAGCAAAATATTGTACTGTGGCAAAATCAGCTAAAGTCTCCATTAATACTAAACTAGCTGAAATACCAAGCGCAGGACGAGCAAGCGGTAAAATAACCTTAATAAAGTTTTGTGTTGGTGATAATCCAAGTAACCGCCCTGCACGTAGCAAGTTTTGGTTTTGCTGCTCAAAAGCTGTACGGGTTAATAAATAAACATAAGGAAATAATACCAGTGAAATAACGCAGGCTGCGCCAAATAAGCTTCTAATATCAAAAAACCAATAATCTTGCGGTGATTGCCAATGAAAAGTATCACGTAATGCTATTTGCACAAAACCAGCATAATCAAATAGATCGGTATAAAGGTAAGCAACAATATAAGCAGGCATAGCTAAGGGTAATACCAGTAACCAACGTAATATTTTTTTACCAATAATATTGGTATGAACAATAAGCCCTGCGCTAATAACACCAAAAAATAATGTTAACACCACCACATAAGCGCCTAGCAATACAGTATTTATTATATAGTTGGGTAATACTGACTGCCAGAGATGAAGGTATAAATCACTTGAAGAGGTCAGGGCAGAAACTAGCATTACTATAATTGGAATTGCAAGGAGCATTGCTATGCTCCAGCTAAGTATCCGCCATGAAGTATTCGTTTTTTTTGCTATCAAAATGTCTACAAATTAAATGGTTATAAGTCAAACTGGGCTTTATCAAGTAATTTTAATGCAATTTTTCTATTTTTAGCAATAGTTTCTAATGATAAAGTGTCTGCTTTAAAATCACCCCATGAAGCAACAAGTGCTGATGGTTTTACGTCTGTACGTACAGGGTATTCCATGTTGGTTTCAGCATAGAGTTGCTGTGCAGGCTTTGATACTAAAAATTCCATTAATGCGTGAGCATTCTTTTTATTTGGTGCATATTTAGCTAAGGCCATTCCTGATATATTAACATGAGACCCGCGATTAGCTTGATTGGGGAAATTAATATTTACACCATCCGCCCATTTTTTCTGCTTTTTGTCTTTAAGCATTTTGCCGAAATAATAGCTGTTACCTAAAGATAAATCGCATAAGTTTTGGTGTATAGCTTGTACTTGTGAACGATCGTTACCTTGTGGTTTACGAGCTAAATTAGCTTTAAATTTTTCTAACCAAGTAAGTGTTTTACTTTCTCCGTACTCACTGATCATCGCTGATACTAAAGCAACATTATAAGGGTGTTTGCCACTGCGCGAGCAAATACGGCCACGGTATTTTTCATCGGCTAAATCAAGGTAATTTAATTCAATGTCACCTAAGCGTTTGGATGAATATATATTGCGGACACGAGTAGTTAGTGCAAACCATTGATTGTTCTGAGCACGATACTGGCTAGGCACGAATTTTTTGATAACAGAAGAATCAAATGGTTGCAATAATTGTTTATCTTGCAACTCAATTAAGCGGCTAATATCGGTAGTAAGCAGTACATCGGCAGGGCTATATTTTCCCTCTCGCGCTAATCGTTCAGCCATGCCTTTTTTAGCAAAAACAATATTCACTTTTATGCCTGTTTTTTGCGTAAACTTCTCAAATAAAGGCTCGACTAAAAAAGGTTGACGGTATGAATAAACATTAACGGCGTTACTGGCGAAACTATTAAATGACAATAAGGCGCTAAAGCTTAAAATTAACAGTAATAATAATAAAAAGTATAAAGGCGTTTCTTTAGTTTTTTTTAACATGATATCCTCTTTTATGTTTGTTAAGCAGCTTTGTTTAACTTAAGTAATGTTAGTTGTTTTAGCCTTTGGTTTAACAAAGTTACTGACAAAACCAGCAATAAAAATAAAAAGAATCAGATATAACCAAGTGTAATCTTGTTCTATTTCATCTACTTTGCTTGCTTGTTCTTCCAGTTTTTGTCCGGTAACTTCTTCTGTTTTATCCTGTTGTTTTTTTGTTTGTTCAGGAATAACTTGTGGATCAATATTTGGTTCTTTCATATCGGGCAACAGTGCGGCTAAACCAAAGCCTATAGCTTGTTTCTCAAGGTAGTCATTAAATTTACTATTATCGGTAACGACATCAAACTTTTTAGCTAGCTCAGCATAAGTTTTGACCATGCTTTTGATGGTTTTCTCGTCTGTTTTCCAATAACCTTTTCGTTCTGCTTCAAGCATACGTTCAATAATTTGTGCTAACGCATGAGCATTATTTTTTTCGAAAAATTCACGCATATCTAAATCATATTTATCTTCAACGTAAATATCAAAAAACTCTTGCCATTGGTCATCACGTACTGCTTCAGGTGTCATTACTTCCCAACCCCACATGTTGTTCATGCGATCAAGCATAACTGTTGCACCAGCGTAGCCAGCATCTTGCATTGCTTGTATCCAACGAGGGTGAAAGTATCGGCTACGCATTTCTTGGTTTAAAAAATGCTCCATAGTTTGTGCTTTAACATTGTCTTTACGACGTAAATTTGAGACATACATTTCAGGTGTTTTACCATCAAGGTGACGCACAGCTAAACCTATACCACCAAAATATTGGAAAGGGTCATCGTTAGTCATTAAAGCATAGAGATTGGTAGAACGAGAAAAAATCACCGCATCAGTACCTGAAAGTACCTTTGAGTAAAGATTAGTATCAGCAACATTCTCGCTCCAGCGTTTTTCATCGCTACCAAAAGCATAACCCATGCGCTGTAAGTACAAATTAGCTAGTTTACTGTCATCTTCCCATGTATCCGACGCTAAGCTTGTTCCAGCTAAGCCTGTACCATAATTACCTGTTTCATTTGAAAAAATGCGGATAGATGATAAATAATTGGCATCTTCTTCTGATTTTCCCGTTGCTAGTAACTCTTCTTTTAGTGCGTTTGCATGACGGTATACAAAATTATTTTCTTCTTTCATTTTAGCTATCTTATCAATAGCTTTTGCTAACCATAACATGACGTTAGGAAATGCATCGCGATAAAGACCTGTTGCGGTTATAGTAACGTCTATTCTTGGACGACCTAGTTCTTTATATTCTATAACTTCAGTGCCGATAACATTGCCTTGTTGATTCCATTTAGGTTTTAAACCAAGAGCATGTAAAATTTGTGCTTCTAGCGCACCTTGGTGACGCATTGTTTCAAGTGACCATAATGAAAAAGCGAGCTTTTCAGGGTAACGACCATGTTTAGCCATGTAGTCTTTTATGGTTTGCTCCATTAAAGTTACACCTGCTTGATAAGCTTCTTTACTGGGTACTTTGGCAGGGTTAAAACCAATTAAGTTTCTACCTGTTGGTACTGCATCAGGGTTTCTTATTGGGTCTCCGCCATGGCTCACTTTAATGTATTCACCATTAAGTGCGCGCAGTAAATTTTGCGTTTCGCTTATGTTTTGAAAATTATCCCAATAAGTTTTAGCTTGAATTAGGTCTAGTGTTAACTTCTCTGGCAAGTCAGGTAATGCTTTATTGGTAACTGTGCCAGCAAAGTATATTTTCAATAATTGAAAACCAGCTAAGGCTTCAAGGTTTTGTACATTACGTTGATCTTTTTGTTCATTTTTAGGTAATGATAAACCATGTCTTTGCTCGTATTTGTTGGCACGCTCAGTAAATTCATCCCCTAACATTTGTAAAATAGTAGTATATAAATGAGTGTTTTTAGGTAATAAGCCAAAAGTATGAACACCTAAAGGTTGGCTTTGTTGAGCTAACTCGTTCAGATGATCTTGAATAGTGATTACGTTTGTTGCAAAGTTTTTTTCGACGCTTTCTTTCGTAAACTTTAAGTCAGTTAAAATATTTAACTTTTCAGCTAAAGTAATGATATTGTTTTCGGTATTTTGTTTGGTTTGTCCTTGTTCCAACATCATGTAATTACTAATTAATTCATTTAGATTTGCTACTTCAGCATACAAGCCTGCTTTGGCAAAGCCTGGCGTTAAGTGGCTGATCATGGTTGCTCGTCCACGGCGTTTGGCTTGCATAGCTTCGCCTACATTATCAATAATATAAGGATAAAATACCGGTAAATTACCAATGGCTAAATTAGGTGCATCATAAACAGATAAACCACGCTCTTTACCTGTTAACCACTCTTGAGAGCCATGAGTGCCTAAATGAATAAAGGCATCTGCACCAAATGTTTCACGAGCATAAAGATAAAATGCCATATAAGCATGGTTAATAGGGGTTTTGGTACTATGATACAAAGCACCATGTTCTTTGGCATCTTTACCGCGCATACCTTGGGGTAATACAATTAAATTACCTAGATTCATTCTAGGAATAACAAAGGCTTGCTCACCATTATGTTCTGTTAATAATGTGTTTTTTTCGGGAGTTCCCCAGCGTTTATTGATGGGTTGTTTTACTGATGCGGGTAATTGTTCAAACCATTTTTTATAGGTTGATAAAGGTAAGTAATCGGCTAAATCTTGCTCGATTAAACCACTAACATCTTCGCCTCGATAAAAAGGGCGCAATAGCTTTCCTGCTGCTTCAATAAGTATTTCAGCACTTTTAACATCAACGTTATAGCCTTGAAATTTCATTTCTTTCGCTATTTGTTCTATTGATGATGGAACATCTAAAAAAGCCGCACCAATATTTTTTTCTCCAGGAGGATAATTCCAAATAAAGGTAGCAATTTTTTTATCTTTATTTGGAATTTTGGCAAGGCTAGCGTGATTATAGGCTCGTTCTACTAACGCATTTAGCTGCGCTTTCATAACCACCTTTGCACCATCTTCTGTTGCAGCAATAATAGTAGGATCTGCACTACCTGTATCTTCAGGCATCACTAAAAAAAATGGTGTTAATGAGCCAGATATACCTGCATGATCTTTTTCGAAAGCTTCTTCATCGCCTTCGGTGTAATTTAGTGCATGTAATACGGGCACACCTATTTTTTCAAACTCACCGCGGCGTTTTTTAACGTAATGCAATGCACGATAATTGATAAGCAGGTTTACTCGACTATTTCCTTGTTCATTTATTAATAGATCAGTGTATGAATAATCATCATTTGCGGTATCATCAAAATAAAAAGCAAAAGCTTTTGCACCTTTTTCTTCTAAACCTTGAATAAGTGCATCAATCACTTGCTGTTGCTCATAATCAATCGCGCTGCGATAAATACCTATAGCAATGACAGGAGTATCTTTTTTTGGAGCTAACCAAGTAAAAAAATCATTTTCGTTTTTAGTTAGTTTTGTTGCAAAATGATTATGGTAAAGCCCCGTTGTGGGCATAATAATAGGGTCATCAATGATTACTGACGGTTTATTTGTTAATATTTTATTACTAATATAACTCATCATGTTGGCATAATTACCGCGTCCAGCACCGCTATAGTATTGGCCTAATCGTATTTTTTGAGTATCAGTTAGTCCCTGATTTGTTTTTTCATTATTGAGATCACCTAAAGAAATTACGGGTATGTTGGGATAATTTTGAAGGTAAGCCTCGTATTTTTTGAACATAAATTGAGATAGTTCAGGGTTAATACCGTCGAGCATAATTAATTGAGCACTTTGCCATTCTGTTTTTATAGCATCTTCTGATTTGCCTTTACTGTTATAATTAACTAATTCAAAGGGCTGATTTTTTGCTAATTCAGTTAACATTTCACCTTTTGGTTTCGATACATGATCAGACATCATAATAAGGACTTTGGCTTTTTTTTGTGGCACTTGTACTTGAGCGTAACTTGGAGTAAAAATAGTCAGAACACTGATTATGATTAGAAAAAGTAGGGGCGTTATTGATTTCATATTTATTTCTCTTTATTATTTTTTACTTTTATCATCACTTTCAGGCACATAAACAAAGCTGCCATCAGCCATTTTATAAGCGACGCCTGCCCGAGAGCCTTCACCGCTTCCAATAGCACCATTTGATTTATATTGCTTAATTTCTTTACCCTTTTTAACAATCATTTCCATGTTAGGCTTGCCAGCATTTTTAATTACAGTGACATCATCAGCTGAATAAATATTAAGTGGATTTTGTGCGAGGGCAATAAGTAGCGCAGCGATAATGACTAAAAAAACATCAACTAAATTTACCGCACTAACAATAGGGTTTAGCTCTTCATCTTCGTCTAAAAAACGCATTAGATTTCTGCTCCTACTTGCTCACCTTTAAGCTTGTGTATATTGATTAATTCTTCTGCACACCACCGTTTTTTTACAGACGCTGGCCAAAAAGTTAATGTTGAAATGGTTAAGCCCCAAATTACCGCAGCAAAAGCGATAATAAGATTTTCACTAATACCTTGAATATTGCCGTCAGCCATTGCTTGCAGAGCGGGGCCCATTGGGATCATAGTCGCTATAAGTCCTAGCATGGGAGCAATACGAGTCACAATACGTAAAGTTTCTAATTTTTTTAGGGCAAATACTTCTAGCTCATCTTCACTCGCACTAGGGTTAACAACAAAATAGTTATGTATTGGATAGCCTGATAGGTATTGGATTTTTTGATCATTTACTTGTTTTACATAAGAAAGTGCATTTTTCTTTCGTACTACATATTGAGAAAAAAAACGTCCTAAAGTAAATACAGCGTAAATCAACAATAAAACGATGACTAAAATTACAGGGGTCATTAAAAAGGTAGACACCTTGGCCATCATTGATTCAATTGGTTGGATATTCATTATAGCTGAGCCTATTTATAAGAAAGTGAGTAGGCATTTCAATATTAAAAAGAAATAAAGTTGTTAGCCTAATATTAATGGCGGTAATTTACCTGAAACCAAAGACAAACACAAACAGTAATTATTATCATTTACAATCCTGTTTAGATCTGTATTATACGACCATTAAATAACTTCGGTCAGAAATGTCCTGTTTGGCTGTTGTTAACTTTCATAAAAATTAACAGGAATATAAAACATGAAAACAATTGATAATATTAAAGCTATAAAAAAATCTGCATTAGCGCTCGCTATTGCAGCATCATTTATTGCGCTGCCAAATGCTTATGCGGAAGAGGATAATGTTGAAGATCTAGAAACTATTGTTATTAGCGCATCACGTACAGAGAAGCAACTAAAAGATGTTGCTGGTAGCATTTCAGTTGTTACAGCTGAAGACTTAGAAAATCATGTTGTTAGCGATATGAGCCAACTATTCAAATATGATCCAAGTGTGCAGGTAAGTGGCTCGGTAGGTGGAGCACAAAACTTTACAGTGCGTGGCATGGGGGGCGATCGTGTATTAATGATCAAAGATGGCATGCGTATGAATGAAGGTTATGGTGCTAATGGCTTGAATGATATTGTTGGTCGGGGTTTTATTGAAACAGACACGTTAAAGCAAGTAGAAGTGGCTAAAGGTGCTGCATCATCACTTTATGGTTCAGACGCGTTAGCGGGGATTGTAGTATTTACCACTAAAGATGCCAGCGACTTCTTAAGTGATGGTGAAAGCTTTGCAGGGAATGTGAAACTTGGTTATAACAGTGATGGCAAGCAAGGTAATATAGGCGCTACGCTAGCCTTGGAAACGGGAAGTTTTGAACATTTATTAAATATAAATGTGCGTGATGGTGAAGAGCAGCAAAACTATTACAACACTAAACCTGCACTGGATATAGCATCAACTAGTGTACTTTTTAAAAGTAAATTTAATATCAACAATGATGATTATTTAAGCTTTATTGCTGATGTTTGGCAGCAAGATGTTGATGGTTTGGTCGCCAATGGTTTACTGTCATTTTTCCGCAATTTACCTGGCTATGATATTCAAAAAGAAAATAGCTCAGGCGAAAAAGATAATCAATCTTTTCAATTACAATACCATAATGAAAGCGGTACAGCGTTTTATGATATTGCTAATGTTTCTGTTTATAGTAACAGTACAGAGCAAAAAGATGTTGAGTATGCTCAAATAGACATTGATGCAAACTTTGGTTTTCCATTAGTTGAACTAAGAGATATGTGGAAAACTGCTATTTATGAACAAGACACTATTGGGCTATTATCAAATGCTAGTATTAAACTGAATGATATACATACAATAGGTTATGGTTTAGATATTGAAAAATCTACTTCAACACGCACCGTAGATAAATTGTATTCAGTTGAAGGCACGCCAAAAAGAGGTTACCCAAAATCAACAGACAAATTCCCTGAAACAGAAGTATTTCGTGCTGGCGCATTTATCAATGATGAAATTAGTTTACTTGAAGGTAAATTATTAGTTACCCCTGGCGCACGTTTTGATACCTATGAAATGGATCCTAAGGGCGTAACTAAAGAAGATGGCTCTGCGTATAAAAGTTATGATGAAAGTCAAGTGTCACTTAACTTGGGTATGCTTTATAAGTTTAATGATATGGCTGTTATTTTTGCTCAATATGGACAAGGTTTTAAGGTGCCAGCTTATGATTTAGCTTATATTGATCATGATAATTCTTTGTACGGTTATAAAATTCTTCCTGCTGATGATGACTTAGCACCAGAAGAAAGTGACAGTATTGAGTTTGGCTTGAGAGGTCATCAAGGTAATTTAATCTATAATGCAGCAATCTTTTATTCTCAATATGATAATTTTCTAGAAACAGCATTTGTTGGTACAGAAAAATATATCAGCCCATACACGGGCCAAGAAAGTGACGTGAACTTATTTCAATATAAAAATATTGATGCAGTGACCATAAAAGGTGCAGAGTTAGGTTTAGAATATTTAGTTGGCGATAATATGAGTGTTTATGTTAATGCTGCTTATCAAGACGGTACTGATGATGAAACAGGGGAGTACATTCAAAGTATCAATCCATTATCGGGAAATATTGGCGTAAATTATGAGAGCGAACGCTGGTCAACCGAGCTAATAGTCAACTGGGCTGATAAAATGGATAAAGTTAACGATGGTAATGCAGAAATTTCAGGCTACGGCAGTGTTGACTGGTTAGTTAATATGGATATCACTGATGATTTGAAAATTAATTTTTCTGTGACAAATATACTTGATAAAGAGTATGCACAATATAGTAATGTTGCGGGGCATGCAGAAGATTCCTCTTTAGATTTTTCAACTGAGTCAGGCAGAGAGTTTGCCGCAATACTTAAATATTCATTTTAATTATTTATATGTCTATAAAAAGCAGTTCATGAAAGTGAGCTGCTTTTTATTGAGTTATTTAATTAAATATTTAAAGTGAACTTTATTTCTCACGCTAACGTAGCTAAATGCTCATCGAATTAAGTAAAAGAATATAGAAAGAATAGAGATAAAATTTGATCTAACGCATGTAAATAAAAATCATTCCTATTTAATTTGTATTTTAAGGTAACTTTTTGCTATTTTTGTGTGATAATGAGAATTATTAACATTTAGTTTCAAGGATAAAAAGTGAGCTACACTCCTAAAAAATCTATTATTGCATTTGCTATAACTTCAGCTTTAAGTTTTTCGTCAATAGCTGATGAAATACCTTCAGGTGAATCAGACAAAAGTGTTGATTTAGAAGTTATAACCGTTACAGCAACAAGAACTGAACGTCGCTTAATGGATAGCCCATTATCTTCTTCTGTCATTTCATCTGAGCAAATAGCCGTAAGCTCAGCAGATAGTTTAGCTGACTTATTACGCGATGTGCCGGGCTTAGAAATAACAGATGCCGCAACAGCTGGTATGAAACGAATTAAAATTCGTGGTGAAGCCTCGCGTCGAGTGGCCATTTTAATTGATGGCCAAGAAGTTACCGACCATTCAAGTTATGGTGCTCCTTTGTTACTTGACCCTGCAATGGTTGAACGTATAGAGGTTGTTCGTGGTACTGGCTCTGTTCTTTATGGTCAAAAAGCATTAGGTGGTGTTGTTAACTTTATTACCAAGAAAGGTGGAGATAAAGCGCTTCAAGCCAGTATGAGCGCAAGTTATGACAGCGCAACACAAGGAACGCAATATAACGCTTCAATATTTGGTGCATTAGGTGATTTTGACTACAGATTATCAGCTTCAGATAACGATCATGATAATAGAGATACGCCTGAAGGTGAAATTGATAATAGCGCTTTTAATAATGATAGTATTATGGCTTATGGTGCCTATAACATAAGTAACCACACTATAGGTTTAACCTATGATCAATACAATTTAGCCTCTGAAATTGCGACAGGCATACCTGATTTTAAATTAGACATGCCGCAGCGTGATAGAGAAAAGCTTGGTGTTTTTTACAAAGCAGAAGAATTATCTGAAACCTTAAGTAAGATAAAAATAGATGCTTATAAGCAAAAAATTGATAGACAATTTGTTCAACATATGAAAATGGCATTACCTATGCAGCCGCCCATGAGCGCAAATATGGTAATTGATACTCATATAACGGAAGAGTTAGAAACAACAGGCGTTAATGGACAATTTGATTTTACTTTATCTGATGCACATTACTTAATTGCAGGGTTGCAATATGCTAAAGATGAAGTTAATAAAAACACACGAAACCAAACAGAAATGACCATGTACATGCCTGGACCAATGCCGCCTAGAGTCATTGAAACAGATAAAACTAATATTGAAAATGCTTCATTAACCACTTCTGCGGTGTACGTTCAAGATGAATGGGATATTACTAAAGATTGGTTGGTAACGTTAGGAGCGCGTCATTATTGGGTCGACTCTAAACTTATTTCTTCAACCCGTGGTTTACCTAAAAGCGATAACAGTGACACTGAATTAGTGGCATCATTTGCGACAAATTATGCGATTACTGAAGATCAAAATATTCGCGCTTTGGTTTCACAAGGTTATGGCTATCCTACCTTATTACAAATTGCTATGGGCGCTACAGCGGCGGGAACTTATATTAATCCTAACGCTGAATTAACCGCAGAAACGTCTATTAACTATGAACTAGGTTATCGCTTTCGTGATGGTAATGTAGTGGTTGATGCTACCGCATTTTATACCGATGCAGATGATTACCTAACAACAATTGCCTGCGCAGGTACTCAATATGAATGTGTTAATCAACAACGAGATGATATTTATATTAACGCTGACAAGGCAACCAGTCAGGGTATTGAACTTGATGCTTCTGTCGATTTTGAACAAGTGAGTTTGTACACTTCTTTTACTGTATCTAAACGTGAACAAACGGTTGATGGCTATAAAACAGATAAAACAGGTTTACCTTCATTATACGGAAAGGTAGGGGCAAAATATTTTGCTGAAAGTACTTATTTGGGCAATTATTGGCTTGATGCTTATTTACGTGCAGCAAGCGATGCAGACTATCAAAGAGCCGAAAGTGAAGATAATGAACATTATGCTGGCTGGGGTACCTTTAACTTAGCTTTTGGCAGTCGTTTTGGTAAAGACGATATGATGATGCTGAGTTTTGAAGCGGTTAATTTAACAGATAAAGCTTACCGGCCAGCTTCTGCAACTCTTTTAGCTGTAGGGCGTAGTTTCCAAGCTAAGTTTTCTGTTGAATTTTAATTAATATTTTTTAATGTTTAATTCTATTTTATGCCGCAGGTAAATTTTATCTAGCGGCATTTTTCTTTTATAACAACTTGTTTATCAAAAATTAATAATGAAAAAAACAATCGAATCAAAGAAAATTAAAAAAAACAAACTAAAAAGCAAGTTAGCAAGTAAACTCCATAAAATATTAAGTCTTATTTTTTTACCTATATTTCTTTTTATTGCTCTTAGTGGTATGGGGTTAAATCATCCAAATATTATTAAAAATATTTCTCTACCTATTAGCAGCCTACCTGAAAATTATCATTTTAAGCAGTGGAATAGAGGCGTAATACAAACCTTAGCCAAAGATGAAAGAGGAGGAATATACGCTGCGGGTAAAAATGGTTTAGGTTATTTTATTGATGGTTCATATCAACAGATTGATAATCCCCTAGCAATAAATAATTGGCAGAATTTTATTTATAGCCTCTATTACGATAAGAACACTAAACAACTTTTTGTGGGTAGCCGTGATGGTTTATACCGCTACCAAGCCGAAACGCAGCAGTGGCACTATTATGTACAAACGCGTGATAAACGTATTGTCTCGATTGTTAAAAATGACCACTCAGACACTATTATTGCGATAGCTAATCATCATATATTTACCATTGAGGTAACAGCAAACAACAATGTAACTGATAATGCATTTAACAAAGTAACAGAGCTTGTTGTTACTTTGGAAAAATCTTCACAAGCGGTACCTTTTTTTCGCTTTATTTTTGCTTTGCATAGTGGTGAACTCTTAGGGATTACAGGCATATTATTAATGGATTTTGTTGCGCTATCATTAATTTATTTTTGTTTAAGCGGTTTATATTATTGGTTGTTCCCTAAAATTGTTCGTAAAAAATTACTTTCAAAAAGGCAACAAATAAAAGGAGGTAGAGCTTTTCGCTGGTTAGCAAAAAATCATAATAGTTGGGGATTTATATTAGCACCTTTGCTTATTATTAGTGCTGCTACAGCAGCCGTTATGAGACCACCGGGGCTTTTGTTGATTGTTGCAGGTAATTCACCCATTGACGTCTACGCAAGTCATGCTACGAACAATATTCCCTACAAAATAACTAAAGCCGCATTCATTGAAAATAAATTAGTACTCTTAACTGATGATGGCGTTTTCTCAGGTAATTTAAATACAGCTAGGTTTGAACAAATTAAATTCTCTGTGCCAGTACATGGTATGGGAGCAACTATATTTCAGCAACAAACAGACGGTAATATTTTAGTAGGCTCATTTAGTGGCTTATTTGTATGGCAAGAAGAACATGATAGATACGAGGCCATTGTTTTACCCGAAGAAACAAAAGGTATTTTACCTGTTGCAGCTTGTCAAAATGAATCTGGCTTAGTTGTTTTTGATTTCTTTAAAGGAAAGCTTTTTGATCAATCAAAAGTTTTCTCAACAATGCCTGATAGCATTAATAGTGAGGCCAGAATGGCGTTATGGAATTTTTTCTTTGAACTACATAATCTGCGTATTTTTCAAAATTATATTGGCTCATTCTATTTACTTTTATTATTGGCAGTTTCCTTGTCACTGTTAATTATAACAATAACGGGAGTCTTGCAATATATTCGTAAAGGTAGAAGTAGTATTTAGTAGTGGATGCAATATGAAGTAAACAATAAATCAGTTCTACTACCATAAATCTAATTGATAGTTATTCGTATTTCTGTTATTGTTTGCGTATTATTAAGTTATTCAAAAGTAATTTATTTTATGTATATTTGTCTTTGTCACGGTATTACAGATACTCAAATAGAATCAGCGATAGATGATGGTTTAGAAAGCATGAAGCAATTAAAGAGTGAACTTAGCGTTGGCTCTCAATGCGGAAAATGTTGCCAATGTGCAAAGAAGGTCTTGAATAGAAAGCTTCTGCAAATTGCAGAAGCTCAACCAGCGGTTGCGTAAAGCTTAGATTTTTACTGCTAAACAACAGTGTTGCTACAGTGAGTAAGTTTTAGATTGTATATAGTTCTCAATACCAGCATTTTGTATGAAATATTGTTGATCATCAATCCAGTCTATTTGCTCTTCAACATTGCCGAGTAATTTTTGGGCTAAATCTCTACTAATATAATCTTGTTCTTGCTCGCTTTTTTCAATTAAAGCTTTTAATATTTTATGCGACTCATATTCTAGATTAGCATTAGACTGCAACATCTCTTCAGTATTTTCACCTATATGAAGACGACCTAAATCTTGCAAATTAGGTAAACCTTCTAAAAATAAAATTCGTTCAATTAAATCATCGGCTTGTTTCATTTTTAAAATTGATATTTTATAGTCTGCTTTATTTAAACCTTCTAATCCCCAGTTTTTATACATACGTGCATGTAAAAAATATTGATTAATGGCAATCAACTCAATGGCTAAGGCTTTATTAAGTAGAATGAGAATGTCTTTATTACCTTGCATAAAACTCTCCTTAACCAGCTAGGTGATTACCCATGTGTGACTGAATATAGTTTTGCAGCCCCATTTTATCTATTAAGCCGAGTTGTTTTTCTAGCCAATAAATGTGGTCTTCTTCCGTGTCTGTTAATAGTTTTAATAGCATCTCTCTTGTTTGATAATCTTTTTCATTCTCACATAAAAGAATAGACTCTTTTAGCGCGGTTAGCACTTCCATCTCAAGAATTAAGTCATTTTTAAGCATTGAAGGAAGATTATCGCCAATAATTAAATCGCGACGACTGGTTAAATTAGGCTTACCATCTAAGAATAAAATACGTTTTATTAAGGCGTCGGCATGGGTGATCTCCTCTTGCATTTCATGATCAAGTTGTTCAAATAACTTATCTAAGCCCCAATCTTGATACATTCTAGAATGAGTGAAATATTGATCGATTGCAGCTAACTCATTGTGTAATAAGCCATTTAAACTATTGATTATTTTTATATTACCTTTCATTTTACACCCTACCTGTAATATTATTACTAAAATCTTATTAAAGGATAGTTGTTTATTTAATAAAAAACAAGGTGGTTTACAACAAATGACAATATAAGTCTCTGTTTTTAACGGTAATTATTTTTATTTTTTTCTGTGTTTATTCACAAAAATATAGATAACTATAGGCAACAATGATGGCAGGAATAGCTGAATAGAGTGTGGCAATGAGTGCCATTTTAGGTGCTAAAGCAATAGCAGGAAACAATGCGTCACCGTCGTTGCTAATAGCATTACCAAGTTGGGCAGATAGTGGAATTGTACCTGATAAGTACAAACTAGTCGTGATAATTTGAGGGCCACAACCAGGTAATAAGCCGATAGATATGGCAACTAAAGGCGTTAAATTTCCCCACTGGGCAAATATCTTGGCTAAATTCAACCCTGAAAAGTGCATTGATAACTCAAAGATTAAGAAGGCTATAATAACCCAGCTGGCAACAAAATTAGTATCTTGAGCCACTTTTTGAAATAAATTACGTGTATTAACTTTCGAGTCTTCAGACACAATCGTTTGGTAGTTAGTTACTTCACCTGAGCATGCCCAAAGTGTTATTACTACCATTATTATTATTGAACCGATAATGCTGATAGTACCTGAGGGTAAACGAAAAACTTGGTCAACATCAATTTGAAATGAAAATAAAATAGCAATAAAAGCGGATGGTAATAAAAGCCATTGCCAAACTATTCCTTGCCACTTAATATAAAAGGTGAATTTATCATCTGGCTGTTTTTTATTGTCGTTGATGGCTATATTTTCTGTTTGCTTGGGGCGCATAAATTTATCGCCATGTATTAAATCAACAACTATGCCTGATATTATGCCAATAACAACACCTACAGCTATAACAAATAATCCAGTACTGGGGCGTGATGCTAGTAATAAAAAAGCGGCGTCACCCATGGTTGCAGTAAGCACTGCGACAACTGC
>JADGDH010000266.1 GCA_016745015.1 Colwellia sp. | reverse complement strand
TCTTCTTCGTTGTATTTGTTTTTAAGGGAATGACCATTAATAAAAAAATGCGTCTTGAATATGAATCACTCAGATGCCCTGAAACGAGCATCTTCAAGTATGATGGGTATATATCAAACCTTGCCTATTTGGCAATTGTCAACTAATCTCATATTTTGCCACAACCTACTTGCAACAGATTCAAGTAATCGATATTTCAACTTTATTACTTGATAATTTAACGTAGCATGCCTATGCATTTAAGTCAGAGAATAAGAGATAAATAAAAGCAGCGCTTAAATTAAACAAAAAAACGTTATGGAGATAAGTATTGAACAACACGAATTCAAATTATGGCTATGTGAGCATTTTTTTTCATTGGCTATCTGCATTAAGTATTTTCGGTTTGTTTGGCCTAGGTTATTACATGGTTGATTTAACGTATTATCATTCGTGGTACAAAACAGCACCTGAGCTACATAAAAGCATTGGTATTGTATTTTTTACATTAATGATATTTAGATTAGTGTGGCGCTATAAACAAGTTGCACCAAGGCACTTAACTAGTCATAGTTCGTTAGAGAAAAAAGCAGGAAAAGCAATACACTCTCTCCTTTATTGTTTAATATTTATCATAATGATCGCAGGTTACTTAATCTCTACTGCTGATGGTCGAGGAATTGAAGTATTTGAATTTATTACAATACCCGCATTTGGATCTCTTATTGAAAACCAAGAAGATATTGCTGGCCTTGTTCATAAATGGCTAGCTTACTTACTCATAGCACTTGCAATATTACATGCACTTGCGGCTCTAAAACACCACTTTATTGATAAAGATAACACCTTAAATAGAATGATTGGCAAACGTCAAAAAACGGAGAACATAAATGAAAAAACAATTAACTAAATTAGCACTAACATCAGCACTAGTTGCCGCTGCTCTCATGCCAACAGCAAATGCAGCCGACTATATTATTGATACCAAAGGCGCACATGCTTCAATTAACTTTAAAATACAGCACTTAGGTTATAGTTGGCTAACAGGTCGTTTTGACAAATTTGATGGTAACTTTAGTTATGATCCGACGAATATATCTGCATCTAAAATTCAAGTAAATATTGATACTAGCAGCATAAACTCAAATCATGCAGAGCGCGACAAGCACTTAAGAAGCGATGACTTTCTAGATGTTAGTGCATTCACTAATGCAAAATTTGTTAGTCAATCTGTTACCGATAAAGGTGATGGTAAACTAGCCATTGCTGGCACGCTAACTTTGCATGGTGTTAGCAAAGACATAACTATTGATGCCCAAACGGTTGGTGAAGGTAAAGATCCGTGGGGCGGTTACCGTGTTGGTTTTAGTGGTACAACTAACATAGCGTTAACTGATTTTGCTATAAAAATGAACCTTGGTCCTGCTTCAAAGAATGTTCAATTAAACTTATATATTGAAGGTATAAAACAGTAATGTTTATCTAGGTAACGTCCTTGTCAAAATCAAGGACGTTACAAATTAGCCTTTAAAACTCTAATTTTCGAGGCAAGAATTAATATTTATTAATTGACAACTTTCCTAGCCAATCGTGCGGTACTAAATAGTGATTTAATTTTGCTTCATCACTATTTTCATCTGCTTGATAATTATATTCCCAACGCGCTAATGGTGGCATAGACATCAAAATAGATTCGGTTCTCCCCCCTGACTGCAAACCAAATAAAGTACCTCGGTCAAACACCAAATTAAATTCTACGTAGCGACCACGACGGTATAGCTGAAATTGTCGTTGTTGTTCGGTATATTCATCATTTTTGCGACGGTTTATTATGGGTATATAGGCATCAATATAACCTTGTCCAACTGCTTTAATGTAATGTAAGCAGGTTTCAAAATCCCACTTGTTTAAATCATCAAAAAACAAACCACCCACACCACGTGTTTCGTCTCGATGTTTTAAATAGAAATATTCATCACACCATTTTTTGTAATCATTATAAACTTGTTCACCAAAAGG
>JADGDH010000126.1 GCA_016745015.1 Colwellia sp. | reverse complement strand
TTATATTTAGCAATATCAAAGCCACCTACAAGCACTCTTAACGCATTACTAATAGTTGAAGAATCAATCCCTACTTCACGGGCTTTTTCCCGTAATGGCAGTACAACAAGCTCAGGCATATCTAACTGTAAATTACTATCTAGAGGGCCAATAACGGCTATTTTCTCTAGCTTGTGGGTGAGTTCTTTTGACAATTCAGCAACTTTATCAAGATTAGGCCCTTTAAGTACAAATTGTAATGGTTCACCTCGTTGACCACCTACAATAGGTACAGGGGCAACAAATACCTTTACGCCAGGTACATTGGCTAATTTAATACGCACATTTTCGATAATTTTAGTTTGATGTAGTGATCTTTGCGTTCGCGGTGTTAAACTCACGTAAATTTCACCTTGATTCACTTGACCTTTACTACCTGTACCTATGGTAGAGAACAATCCTTGAATTTCAGGCTGTTTTTGTAAAATGTTTTCAATAGATTTTAAGCGCTCTAAAGTGTAATTAATGCTAGAGCCAAGCGGTGTTTTTATTGATACAATGAAACGTCCTTGATCTTCTTCGGGCATAAAACCTTTTCCTAATTGCCCCATAAACCAACCACTTGAATAGACGGTTACTGCTGTTAGTACAACAACCAACATTCTGTAATTAATTGAAAATTTTAGTATTGATAAGTAAATATCTTCTATTTTATTAAAAAAATGATCAAGCTTTTGATAGAGCCAGCCATGCTTTTTATGTACTCGTAAATATTTAGCACAAAGCATAGGGGTTAATGTCACGGAGACAAATAATGAAATGATCACACCAAAAACAACAACGACAGCAAACGAGCCAACAAAGCGACCAATTATTCCCTCCATAAAAACAACGGCACCGAACAAGGCAACTAAGGTAAATGTAGCCGCTAAAATAGCAAACATGACTTGAGAGGTGCCTTCAATTGCCGCTACGTTGGGATCTATATCAGGGTCTTTTTCCATTTTTTGAAATACATTTTCTAAAACCACAATAGCATCATCAACCACTACACCGATCAACAGTAGCAAGCCCAACATTGTCATAGTGTTAAAGGTGAAACCTGCAAAATAAATAGCAGCAACAGCCCCTAGTAATGATACTGGAATAGCTGTAATAACAATTAATGTTGAGCGCATATTCATTAAAAAAAGTAGCACAACAAAACCTGCTAATAATGTCCCTTCAAATAAATGATCTTTTAATCCATTGATAATATCTGTAATTAAATCACCATCATCAATAATAATGCTGAGTTTTATACCTGGTGGTAATTGTGGCAAGATTTCTTTGTTAAGGCGTTTTTTTGCTTCTTCAATAATTGCTACTGTGTTGGCACCCGATATCTTAACTAAACCTAAACCAACATTAGCTTTACCGTTATAGCTTGAAAAACGCCTGAAATCTTCTAATCCGTCTTCGATATTTGCTATTTCTTGTAAGTAGACTGGTATATTGTTTTGATAATTTACAATCAGATTTTTTAACTGTTCGACACTATGAAATTCAAGGTCAAGTTTTAATTGTTGCTCTTGATTTGCTGCTACCGTAAAACCACCTGGAATTTTTATATGCTCTCTATTGAATGCAGTAATCACATCTTCAACAGATATGCCAAGGCCAGCCATTTTTTGTATATCTAAGTTAACTCTCAGCGTACGCTCTCGTTCGCCTGCAATGAGTACATTACCAACACCATTAATCGTTTCTAGACGTTTCTTTATTACATTTTTAGCATAAAGGTTTAATTGTTGCAGTGTGCGATCCCCTTCTAGAGATAACCACATCACAGGCATACCACCAACTTCTACCTTTTTAACAATAGGTGTTTCTATACCTCTGGGTAGTAGCCTCGTTACTTCATTGATTTTAGCCTGCATTTCATTGAAAGCAACATCGATATTTTTTGATAAATCAAACTGCACAACGACGACAGAAACACCTGCCAAAGAGGAAGACTGAATACTTTCAATTCCTGCAATACTGTTAACGGCAGATTCAATAATGTTAGTGACTGATGAGTCAATTATTGAGGGGTCACCACCAGGTAATATAGTTGACACTGACAACATCGGAAATTCGATGTCAGGCAGTCTATCAACGCCAATGCGTTCATAACTAATTAAGCCAAATAGGATCAGAACTAAACTGAGCATATAAGTGAGTACATGATTTTTAATTGAAAAGGCAGGTAAGTTCATTTTTATTGCTCTACAATATTGATTAGGGCACCATCAGTTAACCAAGCAGCCCCTTGTAATACTATTTCATCATCAAGATTTACACCTGACAGTATTTCAATATATTCACCTTGAATTAACCCTGATGTAATCACTTGCTCAACGACTTTATTATTATCAAGCGTTTTATAAACCACTACACCATGAGGACGGCGAACTAAGGCTTGTTTAGGAACAGTTATCGCATTTTTATGTTCAGTTAAAACAACCTCGGCTTGTATGCTAGTGCCTATTTTCCATTGGTAATTATTTGAAAATTTTATTAGGGCGTGTAATGCTCTATTGCCTTCTTCTAACATAGGCCTAATGTACTCAATAGTGCCATTAACTTTCTCAATGTCATCATATTGCTGATGTATTAATGTTGCGGGCATAGCTAGCTTAATTTGATCGGATACCGTGTCAGGAAAATACAAGCGGGCATTAATATCGTCTGTTGAGATGATGAAATACAAATTATCACCTGTTTTAACATAATCACCTTTTGATATAAGTCTGGTTTGTATAACACCGTTAATTGGACTAATGATTTTTGTATGGGATAGCTTGTAAAGCGCTTTTCTTAATTTTGCTTTAGCACTTAATAATTTAGCATGTGATTGTTTTAATGACGTTTCACTGTCATCTAATATAGCTTGAGAAATCATTTTTTTCGTAAATAGTTCTTTATTACGCTTTAGTAGCCTTTGTTCATTTTCTATTAATACACTCAGGTAAGTGATGTCAGCATTGGCGACTTCTTTATCAATAACAAAAGCTTCATCATCAAGTTCAGCCAAAACCTGCCCTTGTTTAACACTATCACCTTCTGTTAAATAGATATGACTAACTTCTGCTGGAACTTTAGCTGCAATATTAGGCTTAGTCTCTGTTTCTATTTGTCCCCTAACAGTTACTGTTGCTTTTAATGTTTGCATCGTTGCTTTAATTATCGTAACAGGGGTGACCTGTATTCTTGCATTGTCTTTTATTTGTTGGGTATGTCCTACTTGAGTCACAATTAAAATAAGACTAAGCGCTGTGTAAATATAGTGTTTTTTGTTCATTGCTCTGCTCCAAAAAAGCCTGATAGCATCGACATGACCAACTGTGTGATATATTCAGGGCTGAGGTTTTGTACTTCATAATTTTGAAAAAATTGCGTTAGACTTTGCATTTCGAAGTGTTTTTGTATCATGCCAATAATTGTGACTGCAATACTATGAGCATCACAGTTGGGCTTTAATTCAATAATTACTTCCATTAAAGCAATAAATAAACTATTGAATAATGTATCAGCAAGATAGCGTAGCCGTATGTCATCACCGTCAAGCTGTTCACGTAACATTAAACGCCTAAACTCAGGGTCGTCCATTAATATTTGGCTTAACGTTAAGACAAAAGCCTCAATACGTTTTATAGCACTCGCTTCTATCGTTAATGCTGAGACTAATTGCTCTGACTTATTACCAAACGACTCTTCAATAACCGATAAATAGAGTGATTGCTTATCTTTAAAGTGATTGTAGAGTGCAGGTGGGCTGATATTAACTGCATCAGCAATATTTCGCATAGAAATAACATCAAAGCCTTTTGCGGAAAATAAAGTCATTGCAGCTTTAAGAATAGTATTACGTGTATCGCTCAAAACAAAATCCAATAAAAGTTATGTTAATTAACGTTCGTTAACTTAATTAATATACCATAATATTTTTGTTACAATGCTGTCAATCGAAGAAAGGATATATTCTAATTCCTTACGTTGTACCCGTTTGTGATTTTTATTCTATTAATTAAAAGAATAGTTGGCTGTCAGAACTATTTATTTGTTTAATTTATCTGTTGGGGGTAGCATAATCAAGTGCTTAATAATCGGTTTTGAATAAGCTAAGTAAACAAGTTAACTCACTATTACGTAATACTTAAAAAAAGAGTAGGAAATTTATGTCTCAAGCTAATAAAGTAAATACAGATAAATTATTTGAACCGTTTTCGGTTAAGTCTTTACATTTGAAAAATAAAATAGTTATGGCTCCCATGACACGAACATTCTCTCCAGGCGGTGTACCAACAGCAGATGTTGCTGCTTATTATCGTCGCCGAACTGAAGGTGATGTCGGTTTAATTATTACTGAAGGAACGTACATTTCACATAAGGCCGCCAATGGTTACGAACGCGTGCCAGCAATTCATGGCGAAGCTGCTTTAGCAGGTTGGAAATATGTGGTTGATGAAGTGCATGCTGCAGGCGGAAAAATTGTACCTCAGCTTTGGCATGTTGGTTCGATAAGGAAAGAAGGAATCGAACCCGATAAAACCGTACCAGGGTATAGCCCATCGGGTTTATATAAACCCAGCTCTAAAAATGGCATTGCTATGACTAAGGCAGATATTGATGAAGTGATTGCCTCATTTGCACAAGCAGCACTAGACGCTAAATCTGTTGGCTTTGATGGGGTAGAGGTACATGGTGCTCATGGTTATTTAATTGACCAATTTTTCTGGCAGGGTACTAATGAAAGAACAGATGAATATGGTGGTTCATTAGAAAACAGAACTCGTTTTGGTGTTGAAATAGTTAAAGCAATTAGAGCGGCAGTGGGTGAAGATTTTGCCATTATCTTTAGATTTTCTCAATGGAAACAGCAAGATTACAGTGCCAGACTTTGTGAAACACCAGAGCAACTCGAAACATTTTTAACTTTGTTAAGTAATGCTGGAGTGGATGTGTTTCATGCAAGCACACGACGTTTTTGGTTAAATGAATTTGAAGGCTCTGACCTTAACCTAGCAGGTTGGACTAAGAAGTTGACAAATAAACCCGTGATTACCGTTGGTAGCGTTGGTCTTGATGGTGATTTTATTGGTGAAGGTAATAGTGATTTGTCTGGTAGTTCAAATCCTATGGGGGTTGATGCTTTGATGGAACGTCTAAATAAAGATGAATTTGATTTAGTTGCTGTAGGACGTGCTTTATTAGTGGATCCTCAGTGGGTTAATAAAATTCGAAACAATAAACTTGAAGATATTAAGCCCTTTAATAAAAAAGCGCTAATGACACTGAGTTAATATTATTCTCGCTAAAACCTGCATCTTCAGGTGTAATGGGTATATACCCACCACACTTGAAGGTGCAGAATTCACTGCAATACTCGCCTGATTCACGTAAATCCTAGTGTATCCAAGGGCTACCGTAAGTGCCACCACTGGCAATATAAAATTCCTTAATAAGCTTGAATAGTCGGTTTGCTTCAATCGCCCTGTTGTCAGGGGCTTTTCAGCCACGCATAAAAGTCACTATGATTTAGCATAAGAATTATGCACATAGCTGGAATCGAAACTCATCTTGATTGTCACTGATAACTGATAAAACCGTACTTTACTCGGGGTGGTTGGCAAAGTACATCGGCCTTTTTTAGAACATATCGCTCCTCCGTGAATCGCTTTAACTCAGGCGGTGAGAAATTCTCTATTCGTAATTCTAATAGTTGGTAATAAGGATTATTCATTGGTTATATTTAAAAACAACATTTAACATAACTTTACTCAGCAAATTAGGTGATTAAATAATCATTACAATAAATCTTGAGTAAAAAAGGTGCTATAAGGCGCCAAAAAAAATTATAAAGGCTATTTAATAAATATTATTAAACAAGGGGAAGTTTTATCAAATCAATCATTTGTGAGCTCTGAATTTGAACAAGATAATGATGCTTAATACACATTGAAACAATCAAAATAATAAAATAATAAAATAATAAAATAAAGGGGAATAACATGATAATAAATAATTGCAAGATAAAACCTATAGCTTTAGTGGTAGCTCTTGCTCTAGGAACATCAACAGCCCAAGCGGTCGATTTTAACTTTGGCGAAAACGATGATATTTTATTACAAATAAATTCAGAAATCTCTATAGGCTCTAGCTGGCGTATGGAAAATCCTAGCAATCGTCTTTATCACGATGTAAACAGACCAGATACAGGTGGAATGGGTTCAACTACCACCGATGATGGTGCGTTAAACTATGATAAAGGTGATGCTTTTACCACTATTATTAAAGGTATTCATGATATTGAATTAAGTAAAGGTAATTTTGGCGCGTTTGTGCGCTTTAAATATTGGTACGATTATACCTTAAGTGAATCTAACGTAGCACACGGTAACGTACCTAATGAGTTCGTACCGAATACGCCACTTAGTGACGATGGTTTTGACGATACCTCTAAGTTTTCAGGTATTACCTTACTCGATGCTTATGTTTACGGCAACGTTGATATTTTTGATATGCCATTAGATGTTCGTTTAGGTCGTCAAGTGGTCAGCTGGGGTGAAAGTACCTTTATACAAGGCGGTATGAACTCAACTAACCCATTTGATGTGCCTGCACTTCGTCGTCCTGGGGCAACGCTAAAAGAGGGAATATTACCCGTGGGTATGCTTTATGGTAACTTAGGTATTACTGAAAATTTAAGTATTGAAGCTTTTTATCAATATGAATGGGAAAAAACCCAAATAGATGGTTGTGGTACCTTCTTTTCTGGGGTTGATTATGCTGGAAGTGGTTGTGACAAGTTAGTGGTTGGTTCAGCTGCTACCCCTGATCTTAAAGACCAATATGCATTAAGAGATGGTTACTATGCTGACCGCACAGATGATATAGAACCTGATAACGGCGGCCAATACGGTTTAGCCATGCGTTATTTTTCAGAAGCCTTAAATGATACCGAGTTTGGTGTGTATTACATGAATATTCATTCACGTTTACCGGTACTGAATTCTATACGTTCAAGTGTTCCATTAGCGACAGGTGATCCAACAACTATTTTCATACCTTCATCACACCCAATAGCGGGCGGATTATCTCCTTATAATGGTAAATACAATGTTGAATTTCCTGAAGACTTAAAATACTACGGTGTTAGTTTTGCCACTAATGTTGGCGGCCTAGCTTTATCGGGTGAAATTTCTTATAAACCTGATACGCCTATTCAACTGAATGGTCCTGATGTATTAAGCGCAGCGTTAACTGAAAAAGATATTTTCTATTTTACGGATGTAATTCAAGTTGGTGGCTCTGATCCAATGGGCACTAATAGCTATGGTGCAGAATTCAAAGGTTGGGGGGCGTTTGATGTTACCCAAATGCAAATGACCGCAATTCAATTTTTTGACAACGTATTAGGCGCTTCTCGCGTTACCTTTATTGGTGAAGTAGGTGTAATAATGACCGATGATATTGAAGATGAAAGACAACGTTACGGTAGGAATTCTAGCTACGGTGTAGGGCGTATAGTACCTGGTGGTGCTGGTCCTTATACTTGTCAAAATCTTCTTGATTTCGGAGCAATAGCAGGTGATTGTAAAGACGATGGTTTTGTTACCGACAGTGCTTGGGGTTATCGCATGAAAGCAGTATTTGATTATGCCGATGCTATTGCGGGTATTTCATTAAAACCGAGTGTTTATTTTGCTCATGATGTGAGTGGTTATTCTCCTGCACCAGGTCAACAATTTAATGAAGGCCGTGTAACCGTAGGCTTAGCGTTAGAAGCATCATATTTACAAACTTATACTGCAACCATAGGTTATAACAACTACTCGGGTGGCAATTATAATATCTTAGAAGACAAAGATTACCTTTCGGTTAACTTTGCTATTTCTTACTAATCACCACTCACCACTTACAAATAGTAAGAACTCATTAAGTTCACTATTTACTGACTTACTTCATTTTATCATAAGGTGAAGTAAGGCAAATATATATAGGATTTAACATGAAAAAATATTTAACAAAACACTTAACAAAAAAAGTGACAACAGCAAGTTTATTATGTG
>JADGDH010000125.1 GCA_016745015.1 Colwellia sp. | reverse complement strand
GCGCTGTGGTACCACCTGACTCCATTCCGAACTCAGAAGTGAAACGCAGTAGCGCCGATGGTAGTGTGGGAGTTCCCATGTGAGAGTAGGACATTGCTAGGTTTCTAATTCTCATTAACTAAGTTGATGAAAGTGGCTCCGTGGAGGGGTTCCCGAGTGGCCAAAGGGATCAGACTGTAAATCTGACGGCTCAGCCTTCGGTGGTTCGAATCCACCTCCCTCCACCATATTATTTAATTGCGATATCTTAATACCAGCAAATCGCTGGTATTTTTTTATTTTTAAGTTCTAATACCAATTGCATTAATTAAGTTCCCACTTTTATCCAGTCACGATCACACAACTTCATTACTCTTGAGGCATCAGATATAAAGCTATTCCATGCAAGATAACATGCATCAACTGCCGTAGCACACAGAAGTGCCGTATGGTGAAAGTGTATGAGTGTTCTTAATTTCTATGAATACTAGCAAGTAGCTGATATTTTTTTTTCATTTTTTTAAACCGAAAGTAGTCTTCATTATTTTTAGAAATATTTAATAATTCTAAAGTTATTTTCTTAGCTTGCCTTAATTCTTCAACTTTTAAATGATTGTTTTCATATACTGCTAATAAAACCTGTAATAAATTCAGCTTGATACTATTATGATCAGGAAACAGCTGTAAAGCTTTAGTTAAAGATTGTATAGATTCATCATAATTTTTAGATTCATAGAGTTCTTTACCCATACTTAGTGCTTTTTGTGCTTTAACAGCATAACTCTCATTAAGTTGTGTATCTGAAAGTTCGCCTATTTTTACTGAAGAAGATGTGTTATTTGATTCTTGCTGGTTTGCTGAAACTAGCAACTTCGACGCTTTACTACTCCTGTTTAACTTAGTTAATGAGTTGGCAATATTTTTAAGACTTTGAGAGTCGATATTATATTGTTCTTTATCTAGTAATTTTAGGCCTAAATCTAGCTTGCTTTTTGCAACAATATAATCATGTATATTTTCAAGTAAGCAAGCTGATAGCAAGTGTGATTGAATTTTTATCTCAGGCTCTTTAAAGCTCTTAGTTACTTGTGAAAGCATGTTAAAAGCTTTATTGTTCAACTTTTTAGCTTCTATTGATGGTATTTCAGAAGAATAGTTAGCAAGTGACTTAGCAAATAATAAAGCATTCTCTGGCTTATGGTGAATAGAATTATAAGCCAGTTCGTATACTTGTTTATATGCGCTAGTTGCTTTTTCAAAATGTTCATTTTCAAAACACAGGCCTGCGTATTTTTTTAAACGTATTACAGAGCGAGGTGATAATTTTAAAGCTTTCTCAAGTATTTCTTCTGCAAATAAAGTATTATATTTTTTTTCGTAAGTTGATGATAGCCAATCATATCCTGGCAGATAAAATGGTTTTTGTTCAATTATCTTTTTGAAAATACTCTCTGCGTTAGTTAATTCATTTTCGTATAATGCTATTTTACCTAAACCTACACTTGCCCATGTGCAATTTTTTTCATTTTGGCAAGCGGTATAAATTTTTTTGGCTTGTTTAAAATCTTTTAGTTCGAAAAATTGCCTAGATTTAATACCTAAACACTCAGAACGATAAGGTGTGTTTTGTTCGAGGGCTTTATTTACTAATGATATGGTTAAATCTTTATCATCATTTTCGAGTGCTTGATATATAGCCGTCATTGCACTTTTTTTTCTAGTACAATTATTCAAACGTTTGCTCAACTCATTTACTGTATACGGTTTGCAAAGGTAACTATCAGGTTTATGTTCAAGTGCAGCTAAAACCATTGCTTGTGATATTTCAGCAGTGATCATGATAACTATGCAATGGCGAGATATAACTTCACTTAATCGTAGTTCTTCTAAAAGTTGTTGACCATTTTTTTGTTTTTCGCCTAAATCATAACCTAACAAAATTATGTCATATTGTTTTTCTAAGCAGAAAGGGATTACATCTTGTGCATAATATGTTGAATCAACTTGCTGAGTCGTTAAAGACATTGCAAACTTTTTCAAAACATCGTGGGAGGGTTTTATGCTATCAATCACTAAAAAATGTTTATTGGTATAATCAATATTAGTCATAACTCTCCCTATGTTTATTTAAATATTAAAACCGAACGATAGAATATAATATTTCTAGCCTAATTATTACACATTTTATAGTTTAATTTATCAATACCTCAATAACAAAAGCTGATAAACTTGCTGAATAATTTGGTTATCAACATTAATATGAAATTTTCTAGTATTCCTCTCAATGATTCCTTACAAAAGAATTTAAAAATTCTTGAATATAATCAAGCAACTGATATACAACAGCAAGCTATACCATTTATTTTAGCTGATAATGACGTAATGGCTAGAGCAAAGACAGGTACTGGAAAAACAGCTGCTTTTGCACTACCTATACTTCATAAGCTCATTACTGCAGTAAACCGAGTTAATATACTATCAACCTTAGTGCTTGTGCCTACTCGAGAGCTTGCTCAACAAATTCATGCTAGCTTTATTCAGTATAGTCTTAATACGGATGTGAAGATCGTTGCTGCTTTTGGCGGTGTTAGTATAAAACCTCAGATTAGTAATTTAATGAAAGGCGTTGATATTCTTATTGCCACACCAGGGCGATTACTAGATTTGTTATCTAATGAACATTTGAGTTTGAAAAATTTATCTATTTTAGTTTTTGATGAAGCAGATCGAATGTTAGATTTAGGTTTTAAAGCTGAAGTAGATCAAATAATAAAACAAACCCCAAAAAACCGCCAAACGTTATTATTTTCTGCAACTTTTGATGACTCCATATATAAATTTAGTAAATTGTTATTGAAAACCCCTAAAGTTATAACTATTGATGATAAAAATGAAGTAGTAGGAAATGTTGAACAATTGGTTTATAGCGTTGATGCGGATAGAAAACGAGAATTACTTTCTTATTTAATTGGCTCTAAGAATTGGCAACAAGTACTTATTTTCACTAGAACTAAGAAAACAGCAGATGAACTTGCTAAAGAAATTTGCAAAGATGGTATTAAGGCTCAATCGATACATGGTGATAAATCACAAGGAGCACGTGATAAAGCACTATTAGATTTTAAACTAGGTAAAGTGCGTGCTTTGGTTGCTACAGATGTTGCGGCTCGTGGTATTGATATTGTTGATTTAGAATATGTTGTTAATTACGAGTTACCTTTCGTTGCAGAAGATTATGTACACCGTATTGGACGTACAGGCAGAGCTGGTAAAAGTGGCTTAGCACTTTCTTTAGTTGCGCCAAATGAAGAATGGTTGTTGACTGCAATTGAGAAGGTTATTGATGATCGTTTATTGCAACAATGGTTACCTGGTTATGAGCCAGATTTAACAAAAACTGAAACGCTTAAAAGATCTGAGAGTAAGAAAAAAGTGAGGAAACAAGCGCTACAAAAAAACACTGTTAAAGGACGACGTAGAAGATAACGAGTTATACTGCCGCTATGTTTGTTGATGAGTTTGAGTTGTGTATAAAGTAAAGGCTGTTAAAAAACTAATAAAGTGATATTAAATAAATTTTATTTAAAGGCATATTGCAATAAATTATGGTTACTATTAACGCATATTAACAAGTTTTTTTTATAACGCACTACCATATACAAATCATTTAAGTTATTTATGCACTAAGTGCATAAAAGTTGTTGACTTAATTATTAAGGATGATTAAGATACGCTCCGTTCTGAAGGAGCAATGATTTTTATAGTCAGCCCTTTGTTTATAGGGATCTTTAAGATTTATCTTTTTATGATAATAAATATTAATTAGTCAATTTGTTCAATAATTGATACGGTTTTTATATATATAAATTGCTACCCTATAGGACGCATCATACTTAGTTTATGAAAATAATATTTTGGTGGCTATAGCTCAGTTGGTAGAGCCCCGGATTGTGATTCCGGTTGTCGAGGGTTCAAGTCCCTTTAGCCACCCCATTTTTTTACTTGTTTGTATATTAATACACTTAATGAACTAGAAAATCGGTGATTAGCGCAGCTTGGTAGCGCACTTGGTTTGGGTCCAAGGGGTCGCAAGTTCGAATCTTGCATCACCGACCACTTTTAATTAACTCTTCTTATAATTTATTAATATCTAAAATTACTTTGACTACAATAGCTTGCGAAGTAAGTTGATAAAATCCTCGGAAAAAACTTTGAATGCACGCAGTACGCATAGTACAGGATCTATAGAGGTATCTTGCATTACCGATTATTGTAATTACCCATTGATTTAAAAGATATAAATTTTTAATTCAATTAAGACTTTTATAAATCCGCTTTGTTTTTATTCTATAGATTGCCAGATTAACAAGGATTGTTTTAGGGTTAAAGACACTGTCGGTTATGCTGTATTGGGCCTATCGTTTCCTCTGCAAACTTGCTCTTGCAACTTCTTTTATGTCTAGCTATAATTCCGCGTCATAAATTTTAATCGTTCGTATGAGCAAGGCACTTTTTTACTGCTTGAAGTTAGCAAGTAAAGTTTGTGTATTATAAGAAAGCGTAACACGCTAAGTTTTGAGGTATATAAATGCAAGTTTCAGTTGAGACTACACAGGGTTTGGAACGTCGTTTAACTATTTCTGTTCCAGCCGAAACAGTAGATGTTGAAGTTAAAAACCGTCTTCGTCAAGTAAGTAAAACCCAACGTATTAACGGTTTCCGTCCAGGCAAGGTACCGCCATCAGTTATTCAAAAGCGTTACGGTAAATCTGTACGCCAAGAAGTTGCTGGTGAAATTATGCAACGTAGTTTTGTTGATGCGATTGTTGCTGAGAAAATAAACCCAGCAGGTCGACCTTCATTTGTAGCAAAAAGTAATGAAGATGGTAAAGAATTAGAATTTGAAGCAACTTTTGAAATATATCCTGAAGTTGAATTAAAAGACTTGGAAAAGATTGCTGTAGAACGCCCAGACGTTGAAGTAACAGGTAAAGATTTAGATGAAATGTTTGAAACATTGCAAAAACAACATCAAACATGGAAAGAAAATAAGCGTAAAACTAAAAAAGGTGACAAATTAACACTTGATTTTACTGGTCGTGTAGATGGTGAAGAGTTTGAAGGTGGTAAAGCTGAAGCTTTTGAACTTGAACTTGGTGCTGGTCGCATGATTCCTGGTTTTGAAAAAGAAATTACAGGTATGAAAGTAGGTGAAGAAAAAACAATTCAAGTAACTTTCCCTGATGATTACCATGCAGAAAACTTAAAGGGCAAAGATGCAGAATTTGATATTGTTGTTCATAAAACTGAAGGCCCAGTATTACCAAAAGTAGATGAAGAGTTTGCTAAACTTTTTGGTGTTGAGGAAGGTGGGGTTGAAGCTTTACGTGAAGAAGTTAGTAAAAACATGGCTCGTGAATTAACGCAAGCGGTTAAAGCTAAAGTTAAAGAGCAAGTACTTGAAGGCTTGTTAGAAAGCCATGAGGTCGGTTTGCCATCAGCCTTAGTTGAGCAAGAAGTTGATGTATTACGTCAACAAGCAATGCAACGCTTCCAAGGACAAATGGACCCTAAAAACTTACCCGAACTACCAAGCGAGATGTTTAAAGAACAAGCTGAACGTCGTGTGAAAATTGGTTTGTTATTAGGTGAAGTAATTAAAGTTAATGAATTAAAAGTTGATGATTCTAAAGTTAATGAATTAATTGCAACAGCAGCTTCTGCTTATGAAGATCCAAAAGAAGTTATTGAGTACTACGCAAATAACAAAGAGTTAATGCAACAAATGCAAAATGTTGCTTTAGAAGAGCAAGCTGTTGAACTTTTAGTTGAAAAAGCAAAAGTAAAAAACAAAAAAGCAAGCTTTAAAGACATTATGAACCCTGAAGGTAAGTAATAACGCTTTTCTATTGACAAAAAGCTTAACAATCGCTTAAGTTTAATGGCTTGTATGAATATTTTCATACAAGCCATTTTTATTTAGCTTATTATTACTTAATTAAAGCAATTAAGTTTTTATATTTAAGGGACGGAACACACTTGTTTAATTCTCAATTCGATTTACAGACAAACTCTCAAAATTCAGCGGCTAGTCCAGAAAGCGCTTTAGTACCAATGGTAGTAGAGCAAACAGCCAAAGGTGAACGCTCTTATGATATTTACTCAAGGTTACTTAAAGAGCGTGTCATCTTTTTATGTGGTCAAGTTGAAGATCACATGGCAAATTTAATTATTGCTCAATTATTATTTTTAGAATCAGAAAGCCCAGATAAAGATATTTTTCTTTATATAAATTCTCCTGGTGGCTCAGTCACTGCGGGTATGGCAATTTATGATACGATGAAATTTATCAAGCCAAATATTTCTACTGTATGTATTGGACAAGCTGCAAGTATGGGTGCATTTTTACTTTCAGGTGGTGAAAAAGGTAAGCGTTATTGCTTACCTAATGCTCGCGTGATGATTCATCAACCATTAGGCGGTTTCCAAGGGCAAGCGTCTGATTTTGAAATTCATGCGAAAGAAATTTTATACATTAAGGATAAATTAAATCGTTTAATGGCAGAGCATACAGGGCAGCCTTTGGATAAAGTTTCTCAAGATACAGACCGAGATAACTTCTTAAGTGCAGAGAGTGCGGTTGAATATGGTTTAGTTGACTCCATATTAGAACAAAGAAATAACTAATTTTATTCTAACATAGTGGTATGGTGATATTGATCTATCAAGTATCACTTAAAAAGTGAGTAAATTACTACTACACTATAATTTATTTATAGTGATAGCAGTAATTAACGGAATTAAAGATTTGAGGTAGGGCATGACCGATATTAAAAGTGGTGACGGTGACAATGGTAAATTACTTTACTGTTCATTTTGTGGCAAAAGCCAACATGAAGTGCGTAAATTAATTGCTGGCCCATCAGTATTTGTATGTGATGAATGTGTTGAGTTATGTAACGACATTATTCGTGAAGAAATAAAAGAAATTTCGCCTAAAGAAGAAAAAGAATCGCTACCTTCTCCCATAGAAATACGTGAAAGTTTAGATGATTATGTTATTGGTCAAGACCATGCGAAGAAAGTACTCGCGGTAGCGGTTTATAACCATTATAAACGTTTGCGTAATGGTGATTCACACAATGGCATTGAACTAGGGAAAAGTAATATTTTACTTATTGGACCAACAGGGTCAGGTAAAACGTTATTGGCACAGACTTTAGCACGTTTACTTGATGTGCCGTTTACTATGGCTGATGCAACGACATTAACTGAAGCAGGTTATGTAGGTGAAGATGTTGAAAATATAATCCAAAAGCTTTTGCAAAAATGTGATTACGATGTTGAGAAAGCACAGCGTGGCATTGTTTATATTGATGAAATAGACAAAATTTCTCGCAAATCAGATAATCCGTCAATTACACGAGATGTTTCTGGTGAAGGCGTTCAGCAAGCCTTATTAAAACTTATTGAAGGTACTGTCGCTTCTGTGCCACCACAAGGCGGTCGTAAGCATCCTCAACAAGAGTTTTTACAAGTAGACACATCTAAGATCTTATTTATCTGTGGTGGTGCATTTGCAGGTCTTGATAAGGTTATTGAGCAGCGTTGCCACACAGGAACAGGTATAGGTTTTGGTGCAGAAGTTCGTGGTAAAGACGAAGAAATAACGTTAACACAAAGGTTGGAAGATGTTGAACCACAAGATTTAGTTAAGTATGGTTTAATTCCTGAGTTCATTGGTCGTTTACCTGTTCTTGCAACCTTACGTGAATTAGACGAGTCTGCATTAATTCAAATTTTACAAGAGCCTAAAAATGCATTAACAAAGCAATTTAGCGCATTGTTTGATATGGAAAATGTAGAATTAGAGTTTAGAGAAGATGCACTGAATGCTATTGCTAGAAAAGCCATGGACAGAAAAACGGGTGCTAGGGGCTTACGTTCAATTGTTGAAGCAGTATTGCTTGATACAATGTATGAATTACCTTCAATGGAAAATGTTAGCAAAATTGTTGTTGATGAAACGACTATTAAAGGTGAGTCTAAACCTTTAGTTATCTATGATAGTCAGCAAGAAAAAGCTGCTTCAGAATAAGTAAAGTTACTATTGAAATTTAAAGAGCCGTTAAGGCTCTTTTTTGTTT
>JADGDH010000124.1:2619-8137 GCA_016745015.1 Colwellia sp. | reverse complement strand
ACAGTGCAAGAGCAGCTAGGTCATAGTGATTTACGAACAACTCAAATTTACACCCATGTGCTTGAACACGGTGCTAATGGGGTGCGTAGTCCTTTATCTGATCTTATATAATTGAAATTTACTAGCTTAATTAGGGCAGGGTAAGCTGAACATCTCCTAACCTAGCCTAACCTAAATCTAAAGCCATATTTATTGTGCTGCTTTATATTCTTTAATCATTTGGTCGATTAAATCATCACAACTTGGAATATCATCAATACTGCCTGCGCCATGTCCTGCAGACCATGTGTCTTGCCAAGCTTTTGAAGAGTCACTGCCTTCGGGCGTTAGTTTTGCGCCAAAATTTATATCGCCTGGGTTTAACAAAGCTTCCATATCGTAGCCTGAGTCTTTTAAACTTTGTTTAATAAAGTTTGATGGCACGCCAGTAACGGCAGGGGTATGAATAATATCAGTTGATTTAGAGGCAATAATTAGGTCTTTATGTCCTTGAGGCGCTCTACTTTCAATAGTATTAATAAAACGAGTACCAATATAAGCTAAATCGGCCCCCATTAACTCAGCAGCGCGTACTTGATTACCTTTATTAATACAGCCACCAAGTAAAATAGTTTTATCCCAAAAAGATCGAATATCTTCAATTAATGCAAATGGATTAATTGTACCAGCATGTCCACCTGCGCCACCACCTACGGCAATTAGCCCATCTACACCTGCTTCAGCTGCTTTTTCACCATGACGTTTTGTGGTTACATCATGAAAAACTATACCGCCATATTGATGAACAGCGTCAACAACATCTTTTAAGGCACCTAAAGCAGTTATAACTAACGGCACTTTATATTTAATACACAGGGCTAAATCAGCTTGTAAACGAGGGTTAGAGCCATGAACAATTAAATTAACGCCAAATGGTGCTGCTTTTTTTCCTGTTTCAGATTCAAAGGCGCTTAACGCTTCGGTGATTTCAATTAACCATTGTTCAAAGCCTTCACTAGTACGTTGATTAAGTGCAGGAAAAGTACCAACAATGCCTTTTTTACAACCAGCAATAACTAAGTCTGGTCCCGACACTAAGAACATAGGTGCCATTACGACGGGAATTGATAAACGATTTTGCCATTGAGTAGGTAACATAATTATTTCCTGTTTTTATTTATTCTTATTTACAATTTAATTTTAAATTCTATTTAACCGCTAGCTGTGCGATTAACTGACGAGCTTGAACTTGATCGCCTGCGCTAACGGATATTTTTTCTATGGTGCCATCAAGGCTAGCTTTTAATAAATGTTCCATTTTCATGGCTTCAATAATAGCAACTACATCGCCAGATTTTACTTGTGCCCCTTCTTTAACGAGCACATCAATAACTACACCATCCATTGAGGCTAATACTTGATCAGAGCCTGCACTTTCACTACTTTTAGCCGATAAACTTTTATCGCTAAAGTTTAAATTACCTTCAGTACTACTTAACCATAAAGAAGGGGTAGCAGGGCTGTTATCAAACACAAAAGTACGCGTTTTTCTAACACCATCGTAAAAATAATTAATTTGAGTACTTGTAATATCAATCAATTCAATTTGCTGACACCAGTCGTTTTGCTTACATTCGGGGTCTTGGTAATTAATGCTAAATTGGTTAGTGGATAATTTACTAAAAGCAATTTTGATTTGATTATCTTGTGCTGGGCCTTGGGTAAGTTCTTTTCCTTGATTTAAGGTTAATAAACGCTCGCCAGTAAAGGCTGTTTGTAATGAAGAACCAATCATTGACGGTGTTTGCTTGTTTTGCTGCTGATTAAGTAATAACGCCGCTAAACACCATTCTTCTAATGAAACAACTTGCTTTGTTAAGCTTTTATTTTCAGTGAAATTTTCACCAATGTAATTGGTACTTGCTTTTCCTTCGATAAAGTTTTGATCAGACAAAAGCTGACATAAGAAACTACGGTTGTCTCTAACGCCTAGTAGTTGAGAGTCTTCTACTAAACGAATTAAACGACGACGTGCTTGTTCTCTATTCTCACCATAAGCTATCAATTTAACTAACATAGGATCATAAAATGGCGAAACAGTTTGCCCTTGTTCAATACCAGAATCAACACGTACACCAGCAATGGGTTGCTGACTTTTTGGGTCAGTTAATGCAGGTTGCCATAATAATATATTACCTGTTTGCGGCATGAAGTTATCACTGGGATCTTCAGCATAAAGCCGAACTTCCATAGCATGGCCTTTAAGGGATACTTGTTCCTGTGTTAACGGTAATTTTTCGCCGTTAGCTATATTTAATTGCCAAGCCACTAAGTCAATACCCGTTACTAATTCTGTAACAGGGTGTTCTACTTGCAAACGGGTATTCATTTCTAAAAAGTAATAACTGCCGTCATCATTGAGTAAATATTCAACCGTGCCTGCGCCAACATAATTACAAGCTTTAGCCGCTAAAACTGCGGTAGCTCCCATTTGGGCACGTAGTGATTCAGATACTGCCATTGATGGCGCTTCTTCAACCACTTTTTGATGGCGGCGTTGCAATGAACAATCGCGTTCACCTAAATGGATAACATTACCAAAGGTATCAGCAAAAACTTGTATTTCAATGTGTCTAGCATCTGTTAGGGCTTTTTCAAGAATAAGTTCGCTGCTACCAAAGGCATTCATAGACTCTGAGCGTGCTGACTTTAACGCACTTGCCATGTCATTTTCACAATCAACTAAGCGCATGCCTCTGCCACCACCACCAGCAGACGCTTTTACCATGACAGGAAAACCAATTTCTTTGGCTTTGTCCATAAATAGTGCATCATCACTATCGTCATTATTACTATCTTTAGGTTGGTTTTGCTTAGATTGATAACCTGGAATGCAAGGTACACCAGCTTCGAGCATGGCAATTTTGGCTAATCGTTTACTGCCCATTAATTCAATGGCAGCACTGCTAGGGCCTATAAACGTAATGTTTGCTTGTTGACATGCTTGGGCAAATTCAGCATTTTCAGATAAAAAACCATACCCAGGGTGAATAGCATCCGCACCAGATACTTTTGCGGCAGCAATAATTTTATCTATTTTAAGATAGCTCTCAGAGGCTTGAGATGCACCAATATAAACTGCTTCATCAGCCATTTTAGTGTGTGGGGAAAACTTATCTGCATCAGAATAAACAGCAACAGTTCTAAAGCCTAAGTCTTTCGCTGAGCGAATAACTCTAACAGCAATTTCACCTCGGTTTGCAATAAGTATTTTACTAAATTTCATTTTTACACCCTAAACCATTGAAGATTGTTTTTTTGTGATTGTTTTTTATCATTTTTTAAGTACTTTCAGACATTAAGCCCAGTTTGGTGAGCGCTTTTGCATAAATGCTGCGGCACCTTCACGTCCTTCACCAGCAACAGCGCTAGCAAAGTCAACGGCGGCTTGGTCAAGTAACTCAGACATCGGTTGCTTTGAAACTTGATGCAATAATGCTTTAGTCGTTTTGTTTGCATTTGGTGCACATTTAAGTACCGAGGCAATAGTGCTAGTTAACTGTTTTGTTAGCGCTTCAGTGTTATTGACTAGTTGATGTACTAATCCTAAACGCAATGCTTGTTCGCCATCAATTCTATTACCAATTAAGGCTAAATGCCTCGCTTGTGTTAAGCCGATACGCTCAACAACAAAAGGGGCGATTTGTGCAGGAATAATACCTAATGATGTTTCTGGTAACGCAAACTTGGTATTGTTTGTCGCAATAGCAACATCTGATACACAGGCTAAACCAAAGCCACCACCTAATACCGCACCTTCTAATAAACAAATAACAACAGCAGGTAACTTATTGGCTTTTTCAATCATTAAACCAAAAGCTCGGTTTAACTCAGTTAATGCTTTAGCATCACCTTTTGTAGCTTGCATGTCTTTAATGTCGCCACCAGCACAAAAGTTACCGTCACAACCTTGAATAACTAAAATACGGTATTGTTCGGTTTCTGTCTTTTCCATTATCTGCATTAACTCTGTAACCATTTGTAAATTCATGGCGTTGGCTACTTTTGGACGATTTAAAGTCACTGTTAATACAGGAAAGCACTCTTCAACTATTAACGTACTGTCATTATTTGTCATTATTTTGCTCTTTGCTCATTATTTAAATATAAGGCTCAATATAAGGTTCAATATAGGTTTAACCTAAGTGTCAATTTAAGTACGTGATTTATAATCTTGCTGCATATATTTACTGATAATACCCAGCATTACTTCATCAGCACCGCCGCCAATTGAGCCTAAACGGTTGTCTCGATAAAAACGACTGACTATGTTGTCCCACATAAAGCCCATACCGCCCCAATATTGTAAACAAGCATCGCTTACTTCACGACTTAAACGGCCTGATTTGAGTTTTGCCATTGAGGCTAAACGTGTAACATCTTCACCATGAATATATTTTTCGCAGGCTTGATAAACTAAAGCGCGTAATAATTCTACTTCTGTTTTTAGTTCAGATAAGCGAAATTGAATAACTTGGTTAGCAATAAGTGGCTTACCAAAAGCTTGTCGTTGCGAGGTATAGTCGTATGTTTCATCTATACATAAATCCATGCTTTTTAATGACATGGCTGAAATGTACATACGCTCTTCTTGAAATTGCTGCATTTGCATCATAAAGCCAGCGCCTTCTTGGCCAATTAAATTACACTGAGGTACGCAAACATTATCGAAAAATATTTGTGCGGTATCTGATGATCTCATGCCTAATTTATCTAATTTTTCTGAGAAACTAATGCCGGGTAAATTAGTCGGTACTACTATTAGTGATTTGTTTTTATGTGGTGCGCCATCAGAGGTGTTAGCAAGTAAACAAATAAAATCAGCTTGGAGGGCATTGGTTATCCACATTTTAGAGCCGTTAATAATATAATTATCGCCATCTTTTTTGGCTGTAGTCGTTAGCCCTGCAACATCAGAGCCTGCGCCTGGTTCACTAACCGCAATACAAGCAACCATATCGCCTGCAATGGCAGGAGCAAGAAAAGTTTCTTTAATATAGTCACTACCAAAACGTGCTAGGGCTGGGGTTGCCATATTAGTTTGCACACCTATTGCCATAGGTATACCGCCACAACGAATAGCACCAAATTCTTCTGCAGCTGTCATTTCGTAGCTATAATCTAGTCCCATGCCGCCACATTCTTCAGGCTTACTAATACCTAATAATCCTAAATCACCCATTTTTTTAAATAAAGCTTTGGCTGGAAACGGGCCTGTTTTTTCCCATTCATCTATGTAGGGATTAATTTCATTTTCAACAAAATTAGCAATGGTTCTTTTTAGCTCTATATGTTCTTGTGTTAAAATCATTTTTTTATTCCTAAATTTTTATGTTAAACATGTATGTTAAAAATATGTATGGCTATGTGCTTGAATCAGAAAATAAGCATAAAGGCTGCATTTCTCCTGTAGTTCGGCACGAGTGCAGCGAGGCCCGACAAGCCATAAGATCTTTGTCGAGGCAAGCATCGACCTACA
>JADGDH010000124.1:0-2519 GCA_016745015.1 Colwellia sp. | reverse complement strand
TGTAGTTCGGCACGAGTGCAGCGAGGCCCGACAAGCCATAAGATCTTTGTCGAGGCAAGCATCGACCTACATTGACGGGCTAAAGCCCGACCTACAGGTGAATATTAAAGTTGTTTGCGTCCTTCCTGATAAAGTCATAGGCTATAAATGTTAAAAACGAGCAACACCAAAATTGCTTGCGCTTAAATTACGGTGTTTTTCTTGCCAGCAAATATCTAATAAATTTGCCAGTAAAAGACGTGTGTCTCTAGGGTCAATTAAGCCATCATCCCAAAGTCTTGCAGTACCAAAAATGGCGGTAGAACCAGCATTAAGTTTGGCTGCGGTCATTTGCTCTAGTTGATTAAGCTTTTCTTCATCAATAGGTTGACCAAATTTAATCATTTTCTCTTCTGAAACAATGCGTAGTACTTTACCCGCTTGCTCTCCACCCATAACGGCAGTTTTGCTATTTGGCCAAGAAAAAATAAAGCGAGGATCTAAACCCCTACCACACATGGCATAATTACCTGCACCATAAGATCCACCAATTAATATTGAAATTTTAGCTACTGTTGTATTTGCTACAGCTTGTATAAGTTTTGAACCATGCTTGATAATGCCATTTTTTTCTGAATCAGTACCCACCATAAAGCCAGTAGTGTTATGTAAAAACAATAGGCTACGTTGTCCTTGTTCACATAACTGAATAAACTGTGCCGCTTTATTTGCGCCATTAGCCGTAATGGGGCCATTGTTGCCAATAATACCAACACTATGACCATCTATGTAAGTGAAACCACATACGGTTTGGTTATCAAATTCGGGTTTGAAATCTTGAAAATCTGAATTGTCTACTAAGCGAGCTATCACTTCTCTTACGTCGTAAGCTTTTTTACTTTCAGCAGGAATTAAACCTAATAATTCTTCACTGTCATACAAAGGTTGTTCGCTCAACTTTTTATGGGGCAATACCAGCTGTTCATTCCATGGTAAGCTTTGCATTACTTCACGAGCGATACGAATTCCATCACTATCATCTTGCGCTAAATAATCGGCTGTTCCTGCTTCATAGGCATGTAAATCAGCTCCGCCTAATTCTTCATCGGTCGCTATTTCTCCTGTCGCGGCTTTTAATAATGGCGGCCCAGCAAGAAACATTTTAGTTTTACCTTTAACGGCAATAATATAATCAGATAAACCCGGTTGGTATGCGCCACCAGCAGTAGCATTACCATGAACAACGGTTACTTGAGGAATACCTTGTGCTGACAATCGAGCTTGGTTTGCAAAAGCTCTAGCGCCTTGAACAAAAATATCAGTAGCGTAATTTAAATTAGCACCGCCGCTTTCAGCTAATGTAACTAAAGGTAACTTATTTTCTTTAGCAATTTGTTGTAGTCTTAGTGTTTTTTCTAAGCCTGTAGGTGCGATAGTGCCACCTTTAATGGCACTGTTATTAACTTGAATAACACAGCGAATACCACTAATAAAACCAATACCTGCAATAATACCGCCACCTGATTCACTGCCGTCTTTGTCATCATGCATTTTATGACCAGCTAATGAGCTTAATTCAATAAAACTTGAACTTGGATCAAGTAATAAATTTAAGCGTTCGCGAGGTAATAATTTGTCTTTTTTATGAAACTTTTCTTGTGCTGCTTGCGCTTTTTCTAACACTAGTTTTTCAATGTCACGAAATTCATTAAGTGCTTGCAACATAGCTTGGCGATTTTTATTAAATTCATCACCTAAAACATTAAGTTGTGAATGTATAACAGCCATTAACGTTCTCCCTTATAAATGTTTTTACTAATATTAATAGGCATATCTAATAATTGTTGAGCAATGGCTTTACCTTGAGGATCAATACGTAAGCTTGCCATACCTCCGCCGCCTAAACTGTTTTCAATTAAGATGTTAATCGCTGTTAACCCTGGTAATTGATAAATATTTACAACACTATCATCGGCTAATAAATGCGTAAAATAAGTCGTTATTTTTTCTTTAGTTAGTGCGGCTTCAATGTATGGCAGGTAATCTTTATGGCGGGCTTTAACGCCTACATTACAATGATTACCTTTATCGCCACTTCTGGCTAATGCTAAATTAATTAATGGTACCGAGATGCTATTCTCACTACTTAATGGCTCGATTAAAGCATTGTTATGCCAAGTTGCTTTATGATTTTTTTCAGTTTTGTTGGGTAGGGCGTTTATTTTGGCTGAAATAGCAGAGCTTGAATCTGAGCTTGAACTTTCAGTACCTGATGTTAATAAACGATAGCTAACCTCAACTAATTCTTTATTTAGTAAGAAAGAAAATAAACAAATACGTGGTGTTGGTTTTGGTCTGCCGCCTACTAAACCTGTAATGCCCGGAGCCATTGCGGTTGCTGCTTGAGCTATTTCTAACGAAAATAAGTTAAGTGCGCGTCGATCATCATGCTGTACCGCAATTTTAACCACAACTTCTCGGCTTGCCTTAGCGAGTGAATTTTCTCCATAGGTGCTTTCGCTGCCAAGTATTTCTATATT
>JADGDH010000011.1:32217-41495 GCA_016745015.1 Colwellia sp. | reverse complement strand
GCAACACCAACCATTGACTCTCCCAAATACAAACCAATCATTGGCTGTTTTGCTTGCCAAAAAGCACTTAGTTCCTCTCTTATTGATGCCCTTAGCCTTTGTTCATAACCTTCTTTATTACTATTGAATATATCTAAAAACACAGGATCATTATGATAAGCTTGAAAAAGCAACGAAGCAGCTAACTTTAACTCTTCTGCACTAAGGTAAGTCGCTCTTATATCAAGCTCATTATTTACCGAAACAACTTCAGACATACAAACTCTCCAATTACACAATGATTTTTATTTTAACTAGGCATCCACCTTAACAGTTTTTCAAAAAGAGGCCAAATAGATTAATTTTTAATACCAATAAGAAATAAATCGAGGAAATAAATTGGCACAAATTTTTCATACCAACTTATTTTTATAGATGAAAAATTCAACTTTAGTTTGCAGAAACTCTTTTATACTCATCACCATTACCAGTTTGGGTCAATTCACCATTAACAAACTCTAAATACGTACATTCATCTTTTGTTGTTAAACCATCTTTATGTTTGCGTTGGGTTCGATAATATAAAACACGAATAGTTTGTTCACTATGCGTATAAGTTTCTGAAAAATCTGCAACACCTAATTTTTCTTGCATATCAACAAAACTGGATCCTAACTGTACTTGAGCTACTTTTTTACGATTTTCATAACTTCTATCATTACTATCTCCCATAAATGAATGATCAACTTCACCATCTTTTACTGAAATAACACAGCCAGACAAGGTAGCAGCTAAAGGTAATGCAACAAGTAGTACTAATAGTGATTTTTTCATGTTTTACTCCAAATATAATTATTGTTTAAAATACTTTTTACTCTTTCTTTATTTATAAAAGCAAAAAGCAAACCAACAAACCAACTCATATCAAGCTATTGATTATATTAAATAAAAAAAATAAAGATGATATAACAGCTGACAGACTTGGTATCTTTGGCTAAAATATAGTTAATATCACTAAGCGATTAAGCAAAATGACAATAAATGATGAGATTTCAATTTTAGCTAACCAGATAGCTAATAAAGGCAGTAAGCCTACTGTAGCTTTGATTAAAAGCAAGTTAACGAAAAAGGTACCTTTACCAGTAATTATATCAACTTTAAGAACTTGGAAGCATGAACCAAGCTTTATTGTGTTACCAGAAGAAAAGCAACAAAGTACCGAAAAAGAAGTAACCAATTCATCAATTAAAACAAGTTCCTTCGAACAAGAACTTCATACCGAATTAACGTATATGAAAAAAGAGATACTTGAATTAAAGCAATTGGTGAAACAATTAGTAAACCAACAAAAAAATTAACTTAGTTCGCTATGCTAAATAGCCAAGTGACTTCAAAGTGATTTTTTATTTTGAGGTCGTTTGGGTATTAGGTACTAATTTGCTGATAAAGTGAGCTAATGAGTCTGCTAATTTTTTATGAGGCTCACAACCAACCCGCTCTACCCAAACAGAGCCAGTATCATTATCAATTGAAATAATCATATCTTCCTCATCGGTAACAGCAAAAAAAACAGTTTTTGCTTGTTTTAACCTTTGTTTCATTAATATATGACCAATTAAATTTTCTTGCAAACGCTGAAAGTCATCTTTGTTCCATGCAAATAATAATGATAAGTTTCCTTCTTCACAGGTAGCATCAAGGCTTTCACTGTATAAAGTGGTAAAGTATATTTTAATATCAGGGTGTAATGTCATATCTAAGGCAGATTCAACATTCTCAAAGCTTAGCCCTTGCTCTTTTTCTATGTTCACAGGTTGCCAAAAAACTTGTCCTGTCGGTAAGGATGTGTATTCAACCTCACCATTTTCATGAAAAACTTCACAAGGAGAACGCCATTCGTCATCTAAATCAATGATAGGCAGATGTGAATGCTCATGTTGATGTTGACTTACAAACAGTTTAGAAAATTGTTGCAAAATTTCCACTAAATTTGTATTAGTTTGATTTGATGATGTCATCTAATTCAGAGATCCTTTAAAATAGTCTGTGAAAATTTCACAAGGTAAAAGAAAAATTATGGCAACCTACCAAAACGCAAAAGAGCTTAGTGATCTAACGCTTGGAAAAACGACCAAATATTGTAGTGAATATAACCCAAATTTATTACAAGCGGTACCAAGAAGCTTAAATAGAAATGATTTATCATTAGTTGAAAACAGTTTACCTTTTATAGGTGAAGATGTTTGGTATGGCTATGAATTATCTTGGTTAAATAACAAAGGTAAACCCATTGTTGCCGTAGCCGAGTTTCGTTTTGCTTGTACTAGCCCTAATTTAGTCGAATCAAAATCATTCAAGTTGTATTTAAATAGTTTCAATCAAAGTAAATTTTCTAATTTTCATGAAGTTGAACAAGTACTAAGTAAAGATTTATCAGCCACAGCAGGCAGTAAAGCACAAGTAACGTTATTTACTGTTGAACAATGTCCTGCCTTGGCAATTAAATTGGCCAATAAAAATATTACCTGTATTGATGAAGAAGATATAACGGTTGATAACTATCAATATCAAGCTGAACTACTTAAAGAAGCACAAATAAATTCACCTTCTAAAATAGTAAATAAAAATATTGTGAGCCATTTGTTAAAATCTAATTGTTTGATCACGAATCAACCCGATTGGGCTAGTGTTTACATCAGCTATAAAGGAGTGGCAATTACACACAGTGTTTTATTGCAATATTTAATATCATTTCGTCAACATAATGAATTTCATGAACAATGTGTTGAAAGAATATTCTGCGATCTTCAACAATATTGCCAATTAGAGGAATTAACCGTTTTTGCTCGTTATACTCGACGTGGAGGTTTAGACATAAACCCATTTAGGAGCACACACATAAGTTGTGCCCCACAGGCTAGAACATTAAGACAATAACGTAATTTTTACGTTTATCTTAATTAATCTTCCTTATTAACATCTATGTTAGGAAAGTCTATTCCTGTCCAGTGTTTGAAGAAAGCTTTTTGAGTATCGCTAATCTTGTCTAACGGTACAATTTTTAATTTATTTTTAGGTGTTTCACCTAAAATAACCATACGTGTTACAAGTTCATCACGACGGAAAAAAGTAACGCTCATCCTATCGTTCGGTTTAAAGTTTTTCAGCCTTTTAGTTAATTCTTTATCTATCATACGTAGACTATTAACAGCCACAATAATATCGTCTAAGGCTAAGCCTGCTTGCCATGCTGGACCGCTTTTTTCAACATGAGTTATTTGTAAACCATTAGTAACGTGCTTGGTTTTAAGACCAGCCCAAGCAATTTTTTTTACGTTATCCTTTTCACCGTAAGACATTGTTAACCCTGCTTTAGCTAGCAATGCATTAAAGTCTATATTAGCATAACCATGAATATTTTCTTGCCACCAAGCTTGGTAATCATCATGAGTTATATCTTTCAAAATGGTCAACAAGTCTTTTTCATCAAAGCTTTTGGGAACTTTATAGTTTTGATAAAGCTCATTATGTACATCTCGGTAGCTTTTCTTTAATGCTGTTTTTTCCATTATTGAAAAGTCTAACAACCAAGATACTAAAAAACCTTCTGAATATATATTAACACTGTGATTATTGTCATAATCACCTCCTTCTTCTAGCCATTTATTAAAGCTTGCTTGTGCGACTGTTTGGGTTTCTCTGCCTGGTTTATGAAGATACCCCGTAATACGTTTTGCAAGGCTTTCTAAAAATTCATTGCTTGACATTAATTCGCCACGAAGCAGTAAGTGGTTTTGCAAATAACTCGTAGAGCCTTCACTTAACCAAAGCAAAGTTGAATAGTTTTCTTGTTGATAATTATAAGGAACCAAGCCTTTAGGACGATATTGCTTAACATTCCATGTATGTACAAATTCATGCGCAGCTGTTGAAATAAACCTTAAGTAGTCTTTTCTTTCTGAAAATTTAAAACGAGATGTTTGTATTATTGTTGAATTTAAATGCTCTGTAGCACCACGAGCACCACTTGTAGCATGCACCATAAAAACATAACGTTTAAACGGATAGCCTTGCCAAATATATTTACTTTGCTGTACTAATGTTTTTAAATCTGCAACTATTTTAGTGCTATCATAATTGCCCTTTCCCCAAATAACCAACTCGTAGTCACGACCTTCAATAGAAAAAGTGTGATGTTCATTTATGCCAGTTTCAATAGGGGAATCAACTAAAACATCATAGTTACTAGCAATAAACTGGTGCGATTTATTGCTTGGTTTTTTTCCTGTTTCAAGCCCTGATATACTTTGCCAAGTAGCGGGGACCTGTAATTCAATAATATGTTTACTGTCACGAAAGACATCGCTATACATCACAACAGTTGATGCGTCGATAAATGCATGGCTATCATCAATATGGCGTGTTCTTTGTCCTAATTGATTCGCATATACTTGATATCTTATCTGCACATTTTTATTCAACGTATCTTGTACTTGCCAAGTATCTTTATCTAATTTTTTCCATGTAAGCTTATTACCTTGACTATCAAAAGCTGCAAACTCACGAACTCCATTGGCAAGGTTAATGATTTTATATTTACCCGTTCGCCATGCAGGTAAATGAAAGTTTGCTTGCTTAGTGGTGAACTTATCAAAGTTAATCGTGATTTGTGCATAATGATGTTGGGGCTGTTCAATAGCTATATCAACTACTACAACCCCCTGTACATTTATGGTATAAAAAGTAAGGAAAAGTGTTAAAAACATTCGAAATAAAAGCGATATTTTAGCCATATTCAACTAAACTTCCTGTAGAATATTAAAAAGAGATTACATTTAGTTTAACGAGTAAAACAACTTTAAGTAAGAAAAAAACTCAATCAAGGTAATATATTCACATATTAAAGCTTAATCTCTAACAAGACTGTTGATAATACACATGATAATAATGTAAATTATCGCGTGTTAGAACAAGATTATTATTGCCTAATTTGGATAGTTCAATATATAAGGATACCTCTAAGATATGAGTACTAAAACTGTTGCTGATAATCAGTCACAAGCATTACAAACCAAGCTTAATGCAGCAATAGAGTCTAGAGCATCACTTGAGGAAGATTTTAAAACTCAATCAAGCATGCTAATAGAGTTTATTAATAAATTATCTCAGGTGTCAAAAGGGATTAACATAAAGTTAGACAATCGCCTTGCTCAACTTAGAAGTTTACTAACAAAGTCAGCACCAATATCAGATATTGAATTAAAAATTGCCGAAATATCAAAACTACTACAAAAACATACCATAACAAATGCAAAAAATATCGTTCAATTACATACTCAATTTAATGATGCAGGTCAAAATTTACAAAAGATAAATGGCTTACCTAATGATTTACGCAGAAAACTGCGTGGATTATTAGTAGAAACTCAATCAACAAAAGACAGTTTAACTCAATATATTCCACTGCTAAGCCAGTTGCTAGAGTTTTATAATATCGTTTTACACTCAAAAACAGATACTCAACAAAATAATTTATTAGCGACAAAACAGCAGCCCACCCAGGACAATGTAGCTATAACTAGTAAATCACCTACTGTAAACTATGTACTTATTGAAAAAATATCATCATGTTTGAGTAAAATGCATCTATCTACTCAGCATACCAAAGAATTATTAGTGATAAATAAAAGGCTATTAAAAGACACTACAAATGATGATGTTTTAGAGCGTTTTATTGAAATATTTGATGTTATCGTTGCCGACTTAAAAAACGAACGAGATAGTGCAAAAAACTTTTTAAACACGTTAAATGAAACCTTAACAACAGTACAAAATGCAGTTAAAAAAACGTTATCAACATGCAAAACAACACAAACCACTAATAATAAAATAAATAAGAAACTGCAAGAACAACTACTTGAAATGACGGGAACCGTAAAAGAAGCAATGTCATTAGATCAGGTAAAAATTGACATTAATAGTAAATTGAACACAATAGCACTAACACTTGAAAAGAAAACAGAGTTCGAGCAACAAAGTCAACAAGCCTTATCCAATCAATTAAATGAAATGGTACAAAAAGTTGAGAAACTAGAAGAACAAAGCCAGAAATTTGAAAAAAAATTAGCCGAGCAACAACGTAAAAGTATGCAAGACGCTTTAACCAAGTTAAGTAATCGTGCTGCATTTGATGAATATTTCACCCAATCTATGGTGCGTTTTCACCATAAACCTTTTAATTTAGCGCTAGCCGTGATTGATATTGATGATTTTAAAAAAATCAATGATACTTATGGGCACACAGCAGGTGATAAAACACTACAGGTTATAGCTAACACAATACAAAAGAAAGTGAGTAAAGATGCATTTGTTGCACGTTATGGTGGTGAAGAGTTTGTACTTATTTATTCAAGTAAAGAAGAGCCTGAATTATTAAAAGAGTTAAACTTAATAAATAAAAACATTGCTCGTCTACCTTTTAAATTCAAAAATAATAAGGTAAGCATCACACTGTCAATAGGTGCTACACATATTACTCAAGAAGATAATATACATACCGCTTTTGAGCGTGCAGATGAAGCTATGTATAAGGCTAAAGCACAAGGAAAAAACCAAGTTGTTTATGCTTAATTAATTGTAAAGATAATAAAGCGTAACTCATTTAAACACTTGGTAAATATAGTAGTTAAGCAACATAAAAGGAGTTGAATATGCATACTCAACTTAACCCTGTCGGAAACATGAATATTCTTTCTCAGGCTGAAGTTGATCAGCTGCAACAATCATCCACAAGTGATCTTTATAATCTCTATAGAAATTGTTCTCTTGCTGTACTTAATGCTGGTAGTCATACAGATGATGCTGAACTTATTTATCAACAACATAAAAATTTCACCATTAAAGTACTTAGACGTGAGCGTGGTGTAAAAATTGATCTAAAGAACCCACCAGAACATGCTTTTGTTGATGGTAAAATAATTCTAGGTATTCGTGAGCATTTATCTGCTGTTTTACGTGATATTTTATTTATTAACAATCGCTATCAGAACATGTACTGCTCCCCTGACTCTTTAACCGACGCTACTTTTGGCATATTACGAAATGCCAATGCTATTTTACCCGAAACAGATCCTCGCTTGGTCACCTGTTGGGGTGGACATTCCATAAAACACAATGAATATAAATACACCAAAGCAGTTGGGTATCAGCTGGGGCTACGTAATTTTAACATTTGCACAGGTTGTGGTCCTGGAGCCATGAAAGGCCCAATGAAAGGCGCGGCTATAGGTCATGCTAAACAACGAAATAAAGAAGGTAGATATATTGGTTTAACTGAACCGAGTATTATTGCTGCTGAGCCACCAAACGCTATAGTTAATGAGCTTGTTATTATGCCCAACATTGAAAAACGTTTAGAAGCGTTTGTTAGAATGTCACACGGCATAATAATTTTTCCTGGTGGTGCAGGTACTGCTGAGGAACTACTTTACATTCTTGGTATATTATTAAATAAAGACAATAGCAGCCAAATATTACCTATTATTTTAACGGGCCCAAGTAGTGCGAATAACTATTTTAGTGAAATTGATGCTTTTATTGGTGCAACGTTAGGTAAAGAGGCACAAAAGCTTTATAAAATAATTATTGATGATGCCGAGCAAGTAGCTCAAGCAATGTCTAAAACCTTAGAAAGAGTACTTACCTACCGCAAAGAAACAGGGGATGCTTTTCACTTTAATTGGTCTTTAGTTATTGAAAATGACTTTCAACAGCCCTTTGAGCCAAGCCATAAAAACATGTCGGCATTAAACATTAGCCATAAAATTTCAACAGCTGAACTTGCTGCAAATTTGCGCCGAGTATTTTCAGGTATTGTTGCGGGTAATGTAAAATCAGGTGGCATAAAAGCAATTAGAGACTATGGTCCTTTTCAAATATCAGGAGAGAAAAAGATCATGGCCTTGATGGATAAATTGCTAGCATCATTTGTTAGCCAACAGCGTATGAAGTTACCAGGAAGTAAATATATACCCTGCTATCAAGTAGTAGAGGGGTAAACGTGTCAGCGCATTTAGTATTGATTGATGCCTTAAATTTAATCCGTCGCATTTATGCCGTACAAGAACGCCCTTTTGTTCAAAGTAAAGATCAACTTGATGGCGAATTAGCAGAAAAAACTCAACAACAGGTTTTATTTAATACACAACAAGCTTGTACTAAGGCATTGGATAATATACTTAAGTCTCAACAAGCTAGCCATGCACTTGCAGTATTTGATAGTCAAGCCCCCTGCTGGCGTTACAAACTCTATCCTGACTACAAGAAAGGTCGCAAAAAAATGTCTGTGTACTTGGCCAATGAGCTACCAAATATCCAAGATGCTTTCCTTAAACTTGGTGTTGACTCATTAGTATCTGAAGAAGATGAAGCTGATGATCTTATTGCTACCTTAGCAACCAAAATGGCGTTGCATGGACAAAATGTCACTATTATTTCCACTGATAAAGGCTTCTTATCTTTATTAAGCCCAAACATTCATATTTACGACTACTTTAATCGACGTTATTTAAACGAAAAATATGTCAAGGATAAATTTGATATAAAACCAAGCCAATTAATCGACTTATGGACGTTAACTGGAGATAGTACTAATAAAATTCCTGGCGTTGCTGGTATAGGACAAATCACCGCTGCAACTTTACTGAATGAACACGGTTCACTTAGTGCTATTTTAAAAAACAAAGACATTAAAGTGTCAATTAAAGACAAGTTAAATGATAGTGAGGAACAAATATCATTAAGTAGAAAATTACTCACCTTTAAACAAAATATTCCTCTTGGTTTTAATCTTAAAGATATTAGATTAGAGCAAACAACCGTGCAATAAATCACAATGAACAAAATAATGAACAACAGAATCAACAAGCACTTTAAAATAATCTAATAACTGGTTATCATTTCATTAAGAATTTATATAAGCAAAATATATATCCATAATACCTGAGAAGAACAATGAATAAAAAAGTTATCACTCGCACCTTTCTTGCGTTAGCAGCTTACGGAATTTTTGTTTTACTCGTCATCTCATTTTATGATGACAGTCCAGATAAAATGCAATGGGAAGACAGAGAAGCTTATAACCAACAGTTTATAGCAAAGTTACAACTCGAAAAATTCACCTTTGAGCAAGCAATTACTGAGCTCGGCAGCCCTGACATTACTGAAGCAATAAAGATTGTTGATGATAAATTTCAAGTAATGTTTTATCGTACACAGCACGTTAAATCTGATGGCATAAC
>JADGDH010000011.1:21461-32117 GCA_016745015.1 Colwellia sp. | reverse complement strand
ACAGTAATACCAGGCGACGGTATTGGCCCAAGCATTATTGATGCAACAATTAAAATTTTAGATAAAGCAGGTTGTGATTTTAATTATGAATTTGCTGATGCGGGTTTAACTGCCTTAGAAAATCATGGCGAATTAGTACCACAAGAAACAATGGATCTTATAGAAAAAAACAAGATCACATTAAAAGGCCCACTAACAACACCTGTTGGTGAAGGTTTTACTTCAATTAATGTTACCTTACGTAAACAGTTTAAATTATATGCAAATTTACGCCCCGTATTGTCTTTTAAAGGTACAAAATCACGCTATGAAAACATTGATATTTTAACCGTACGTGAAAATACTCAAGGTATGTATTCAGGTGCTGGTCAAGTTATTTCAGAAGATGGCACGCAAGCAGAAGCCATGAGTGTTATAACTCGTGATGGTGCAGAGAAAATTTTAACATTTGCTTATGAAACTGCTCGTAAAGAAGGTCGTAAGAAAGTAACCGCTGTACATAAAGCTAACATTTTAAAATCAACTTCAGGGCTATTTTTAAAAGTTGCTCGTGAAGTTGCCCAACGTTACCCTGAAATTGAATCAACTGAAATGATTGTTGATAACTGTTGTATGCAGTTAGTGATGAACCCTGAACAGTTTGACGTTATTGTAACCACTAACCTTTTTGGTGATATTTTATCTGATCTTTGTGCTGGTTTAGTTGGCGGTTTAGGCATGGCTCCTGGTGCCAACATTGGGGAAAGCTGTGCAATTTTTGAAGCTGTTCATGGTAGTGCACCTGATATTGCAGGTAAAAACTTAGCTAACCCTACTTCGGTAATTTTAGCTGCATTACAAATGCTTGAATATTTAGATATGGGCGATAAAGCAGAAAAAATCAGATCAGCTTTAATTGATGTAATTGCTAGCGGTGACCGTACAACACGTGATTTAGGCGGTACTCATGGCACTACTGATTTCACTGAAGCAATGCTTGATCGTTTATAGTTTTTTTGAAAAATAAATTAATACCCAACAAAAAAAGCGGTTAGTTACTCACTAGCCGCTTTTTTATTTACATTATTCTTTTTGTTACTTTTTGTCTTGTGGGATCGGAGACAATAAGCGCGCATGCACGGTAATTTCTTCACGATCATAATATAAATGTTTCGCATACAACTCATATTTTACTTTATGCATACTAAAAGCATCTTTGATCGTTTGTAAATCATCTGTTACTTGCTGAAAACGCCCTTTCATTGGTAACTTCAGGTTAAACATAGCCTCTTTACAATAGCCATTTAATAACCATTCACTCATTAGTTTAGCAACACGCTGTGGTTTTTCAATCATGTCGCAAACAAGCCAATAAACATTTTGTTTCATTGGGACATATTTAAAACCATCCATCATTTTATGCTTAACCTGCCCTGTTTCCATTAAAGACTCAGCCATAGGGCCATTATCAATAGCCGTTACCATCATACCGCGACGTACAAGTTGATAAGTCCATCCTCCGGGTGCAGAGCCTAAATCAACGGCATTCATACCCGAAGTTAAGCGATGCTCCCATTCATCACGAGGAATGAAATAGAGAAAAGCTTCATCAAGTTTTAACGTAGAACGACTTGGTGCAAGACTTGGGAATTTAAGGCGTGGAATTCCCATCACATAAGGAGAGCTATTTTGTGCTAATGAAAAACCTAAAATAACTTCTTGGCCAGATAAAAATAGAGCATGTAATATTGCTCCACCGTTCTCAGCATCAAAAGCATCTTTTTTCCCTGTTAATATATTTGCTTTACGTAAACCTTGTCGTAATGGTACGGCTAATTTTCGGCAAAATTTACTTAATGCTTTACCATCATTAGTATCTGGTGTTTCCATTCGTAAGTCATCGTATTGCCATTCACTTCCTAGTGCTTCAACAATAGCTTCAACACGGTTGTAATCTGGTAGCTCAATTTTTTCTGTCAGTGTCACAAACCACTGACGAGTAAAAATAAGACGTTTAAGTGGGAGTTTTTTAATTAAAGCTTCGCCATGTTCTGATTCATGTAAGTGAAAAAAGACCAAACCTTGATTCTTTTTTAATTCTAAATAGCCATACATTTCATTCCATGCAGCTTTTTCTTGTATTTCCGTTCCACACTCTTTTTCAAAGCCTGGTCGACAATATAATACGATTGAGGTCATAAGTTGTTTTTACCTTCAATTGACAATAATAACCAAGCAACTGCCAGTGATATTCCGCCAAAGGGTGTTAGTTTGCCAATAAAAGGAAAACTGAAAAATGTTTTCATATAAATACTACCGCTAAAACACAAGATACCAACAAAAAAGCCAATACAAGCAGCTAACAATATTTTAGAGGGGGCTTTAACAGATAAACGCGTTATAGCCCAAGTTAATGCTGCCAACAAAGCCAGTGTGTGAAATAACTGGTATTGTAACGCTGTTCTTAATGATAACTGCACATTAACAGGTAACGTTTGTCCAGCATGGGCAAGCCAAGCGCCGAATAGTACAGAAAAGCAGCCACTAACGCCAACAAAAATCATTAAATATTTTATTATGCTGACTTTAGCCTTAGCTTTTAATTGTGTGGTGTTATCCATTATTTATATTTTCCTGAATAAATTGGGAAATAGCCTGCACTGCACTTTCCAAATGCTGCTGATGAGTAAAGCCTGACTTTACTCGGGGTTTTAAACTATGATCCCCATCAGCTAAGAAAAAGCTCTGACATAAGTTTGAAATTTCATAATCTGCTATCTCAACTTCGCTACCTAATGTATCGCGTTCACCCTGTACAATTAAAATAGGTTTACGTGTATTTTGTAGTGGCTCTAAACGGAGTTTTTCTGTTTTTTTAGGTGGGTGAAACGGATAACCTAAACAAAAAACACCTTGTATAAACGCTGAAACTTCATCATCACTGGCAAGCGTAGCAGCAACACGAGAGCCCATTGATTTACCACCAATAAATATCGGTAGTGTTTTTTGCTGCTTGTTGATTACTATAAAGTCATTAAGAACTGTTTTATAGCAATCAATCAATTTAGGCATTCTATCAGGCGGATAACGCTTACCTAACGCAATACGTTTATCCATATAAGGAAAATTAAACCTTAAAACATTAATATTCGCTTTATTAAATAGAGTTGTTATTTGTTCCATAAACTCATGATGCATATCAGCCCCTGCGCCATGAGCAAAAATAATTTGGGCGATAGGATTTGCTACATTATTTATTAAATAACCTTCTATTTCAGGTGTTTTTGTATTCATCATAATTTACCCAAATTATCCGTCAGTTATTTGATCTTATTGTGCCTTAATCATATTCTTTATTTAATCAGTCACTAAAGGTGAAAACGCTTTTACCAAATCATCAATCGCTTTCATTTGAAGTAAATAAGGCTCCAACTTATCAAGTGGCAATGCACAAGGGCCATCACATTTAGCGATAGATGGATCAGGGTGTGCTTCAATAAACAAGCCTGCAATACCAATAGCCATACCACTACGCGTTAACTGAGCAGCTTGTGCGCGCCGTCCGTCAGCACTATCACTACGACCACCAGGTTTTTGTAATGCATGAGTCGCATCAAAAATCACAGGGGCATAATTACGCATTTCATCCATTGCTAGCATGTCAACCACAAGGTTATTATAGCCATAGCAGCTACCACGTTCACAAAGAATGATATTTTCATTACCTGCTTCAGCAAACTTATTTATGATATGTTTCATTTCATGAGCCGCTAAAAACTGAGGTTTTTTCACATTGATCACTGCACCTGTTTTCGCCATAGCAACCACTAAATCAGTTTGTCTGGCAAGAAAAGCAGGCAATTGAATTACATCAACCACTTCACTTAACGGTTGTGCTTGATATGGTTCATGAACATCAGTAATGATTGGTACGTTAAACGTTGATTTGATTTCTTCAAATATTTTTAAACCTTTATCTAATCCTGGTCCTCTATATGAATGCACAGAGGAACGATTAGCCTTGTCAAAGGATGCTTTAAACACATAAGGGATATTCAGTTTTTGCGTAATTTCAACATAATGCTCGGCAATTTTCATCGCTAAATCACGAGATTCAAGCACATTCATACCACCAAATAAAACAAATGGTTTATCATTAGCAACTTCAATGCCGTTCACAGATACTGATTTAATTGTCATAACCTTTCCTAATAAAAAACTTTACAAAATGTTAACTATTACATAAATGTAAGGCTCAGCTTTAAGTTGTATGGTTCAATGTCAAAGAAAAAGCACGGAGTTGATGACTATCATTACTCCGTACATCCTGTACTACACCTTTCAGGCCATTCTTCGAATGTTCAAATTAATTCCCGAAGAATTTGTGAGTACTTTTGATGCTGACATTGTGCGATACAGCGACAAGATGAACTTTACAAAATCAACTTCCAATAATTCGTAGCAACTGACCACAAAGCCACGCCATATAAGTGCCAAGCGCATACCCTAATACGGCTAGCAATACACCTACTGGAGCTAGTGACGGGTGAAATGCAGAAGCTATAACAGGTGCAGATGCAGCACCACCAATATTGGCTTTGCTTCCTACCGCTAAATAAAATATAGGTGCTTTAATCATTCGGCCAACAATAAATAGCAATACAACATGTACTGCCATCCAGATTAAGCCAATAACAACATATTTAGGTGCTTCAACTATTTGTGTAATGTCCATGTGCAAACCAATAGTTGCTACTAAGATATAAAGAAAGCTACTGCCTACTTTTGATGCACCAACAGCTTCTAATTTCCTAACTTTAGTAAAAGACAGCATCAACCCCAACGTTGTCACTAAAACAATAATCCAAAACAATTTACTATGTAGACTAAACTTTTCTAATTCTGGATAATTTACCTTGAAAAAAGGTACTAAAAAGTCAGCCGCTAAATGAGCAAAACCTGCTGCACCAAGAGATATGGCAAGAATAAACATAAAGTCTTTTAGTTCTGGTCGTCTTGCATGATCACGTTCAAAGGCTTCAACTTGATCTATTAACTTATCAATTCCTGAAGTATCCGCGCCACTTTTAGCATCAATACGCTTATGATTGGCGGCAAAATAAAGTAAACAAGCCATCCATAAATTAGCGACAACAATATCAACCGTCACCATGATGGTGAATATTTTGCCATCTGCACCATAAATTTCTTTCATGGCAAGCATGTTTGCACCACCACCAATCCAACTTCCTGCTAATGCAGCCATTCCACGCCAAACCGCATCAGGACCTGTTACGCCAAGTAACTCTGGCCAAATTGCAGATATAACTAACAGCGCAATTGGCCCGCCAATAACTACGCCCACTGTTCCTGTAAGGAACATAATAAGTGCTTTACTACCGAGTGCTGCAATAGCTTTAAGATCAATACTTAATGTTAATAAAACTAAACAAGCGGGTAATAAGTAGTACTTAGCTACCTCATCAATTTTACTCACTTCCGCACTAACAATACCAAAAGTGTTTAATAATGACGGTAATAAATAACATAAGAGTAATGCAGGCACATATTGGTAGAATTTCTTCCAAACTGGATTTTGGCTATTTGAACTATAAAAAACAAAACCTAAAATTAATGACAGTAAGCCTAATACAGTTGCATCATTCGTTACTAATGGCATAGCCAATGGTGCTGACATCTATTTACCTATTCTTTTAATTATTTAAATAAAACTAAACTAATTTAAGTTAAGTTAAGTTAATGAAAAGTGGGATCACTTAACGTAATGTTATCAAGTTGAATTTTCAATAATTGTGCTGCTGGATCTTTTGGGCATTTTTCAACAAAATAACGATAATCATCAACCGCTACTTTAAAGCAATCTAACTGGTGAAGCAAAAAACCACGATCACGGCGTTGTAGTGGATCATTTGGATTTAATGACAACAATAAATCAACACACAATAATGCTTTCTCAAATTCTTTTTCACGAACTAATGCATTTTTTAATGAACTGAGGTACTCAACTAAAATAACTTCTCTACTCATACTAGTAAATTCATGCTGACTTGGATCGCCATCAAGTTCATCAAGACGTAAATCGAGTCCATGCCAATCCAATGACTCCCCCGTTACAGCATCAAAAATAATGGCATATTGCTCATCACAACAAAGCTGCACCATAATTTTATTTGGTACAAAAACTAAATCTGAACAAAAACCACAAGCATTAATGATTTCACAAACAAACACCGCTTTCACTGCAGGTGACATTAATCGTTGATTTAAACTAGGAGCTACTTTAAAAGAACTTATCGGCCAATTTGTTTTATGATTATCAATAAAAAGGTGTTGATAAAAAAGTTCATTCAATAGTATTTCAGCTTGTTCCAATGGTGATTCAATTTCTGCAATAACAGCTTGACACTGTTCAATAATTATTTCTAAAGTATCTAGTGTCTCTAACGACGATTCAATAGTATTTATTTGTTGTGGGGATTGATTCACTTGAAAAATATGTTCTTCAAGCAAGATTAATGTTTGCAGTAGATCTTTTTCTTCCGACTGTACCTCGGACAATAACAATGTATTCATAAATTCTTTATTAATTGGTAATAATTATATTCTAATCTTATAAACAGCAATGGTTATAAGAAAAAGAGCGGCTCACGTGTCATGGCTAATCGAACAATCAGCATTATCCATCCCATGGCACCTAAATAACCAATGATCTGCATAGGTTTATTTCGAGCAAGCTTTAAAGTGTAGTAACCCGTAAAAATATAAGCAAGTACCGCTAATAATTTTTCTCCTAGCCACAATTGTTCCATTGGGTTTATTGAATATTGCACAGCCATTACCACGCCAATTGATAACAAAAAAGTGTCGATAATATGCGGAGTAATTTTCACCCATTTAGCTTGTAATTTAGCTGAATTAACTAACGTCCAGACGAAACGTAACGTAAATAAGCTAACACTAAGCACAGCTAAAGTCATATGTAAGTGTTTAAGCATTGTTGCCCCCAGTTTTTATCATTTTACATCCTATCTGCTATTAAGGAAAAACAGCCCAAGTAATACGGTCATGGCCATTTAAATCTTGTTCTGTTTGCACTTTTTCAAACCCTATATTTAATAATATACGGCGAACGGCATGCCCTTGCTCAAAACCATGCTCAAAAAACAATTTACCCTGCGAAGTTAAAAAGCTGCGCGCTATATCAGCTATATGTTTTATATCCGCTAAACCATTATCGCTCGCAATAAGTGCTGAAGCAGGTTCAAAGCGAACATCACCTTGTTTTAAATTTATATCTTCGCAGTCAATATAAGGCGGATTTGAAACAATTAAATCAAACTTTTTACCTGCATCTACCTCTGAAAACCAATAACTTTGAAAAATATTAACCTGTAATAACTTAAGATTTTTTGCATTAAGCTGCGCAAGCTGCACTGCATCTAAATTAAAATCAATGGCATCAATTTGCCACATTGGATTTTCGCTTGCTAATGCTAATGCAATAGCACCTGTACCTGTACCTAAATCAAGGCAATTAATGTTTTTTATACCTTTATATTGCTCAAGCACTAATTCAACTAACGTTTCAGTGTCTGGGCGAGGAATAAGTGTCGATTCAGATACAACTAACGGTAGTGACCAAAATTCTTTTACGCCAGTAATATAGGCGATAGGCTCACCTTGAATACGGCGAGCTAATAATTGTAAAAAAGAATGCAATTGCTCTTCACTGAGCATTTTGTCAGGCCAAGTTAACAGGTAGCTACGTTCTTTATTAAGCACAACACATAATAGAATTTCGATATCAAGCTTGGCACTATCAGAGCAAGATTGAAGCAATTTTCGACCTTGATTAACTAAATTGGCAATAGAATTATCACCAATTAATTGAAACTGACATTGCTTTGAAGAAAAATCATGATGCGATAACAAATTATTATTCACCGATTAGTTTTGCTCAGCAAGCTCAGCTAATAAATCAGCTTGATTCTCTTGCATGATAGGCTCCATAATCAATTGCAAACTACCCTCCATAATTTCACTTAAACGGTAAAGCGTTAAATTAATACGGTGATCACTCATACGTCCTTGTGGGAAATTATAAGTACGAATACGCTCAGAGCGATCACCACTTGCTACTAAGTTGCGACGAGATGACTCTTCTTCACTACGACGTTTTTCATCTTCAGCTTGTTGTAATCGAGCTTGTAGAACAGACATTGCTTGGGCACGGTTTTTATGCTGTGATCGTTGATCTTGACACTCAACTACAACCCCTGATGGAATATGAGTTATACGAATAGCAGAGTCAGTTTTGTTTACATGCTGGCCACCAGCTCCCGATGCTCTAAACGTATCTACTTTTAAATCAGCTTTATTGATTTCAATGGCTTGTGATTCTGGAATTTCAGGCATAACCACTACGGTACACGCTGATGTATGAACACGACCTTGAGATTCGGTTTCAGGTACACGTTGAACACGATGACCACCTGATTCAAACTTCATATGACCATAAACGCCTTCACCATTAATTTTCATAATCAGTTCTTTGTAACCGCCCTGCTCACTTTCGTTGGAATTCATTACTTCAACTTTCCAACCTTGCTTTTCTGAGTAACGACTGTACATTCTAAATAAATCACCAGCAAAAATAGCAGCTTCATCACCACCTGCACCCGCACGAATTTCAACAAAACAATTATTATCGTCATTTGGATCACGTGGTAATAGCAAAACTTGCAATTCGTCTGCTAATTCTACTACCGCTTTTTTAGCATCTTTAAATTCTTCCTGTGCCATTTCACGCATATCAGGATCATCATCTTTAAGCATTAACTCTGCAGTAGCAAAATCATCTTCAGCGCTTTGATAATTTTTAAATACTGAAGTGACTTCATCTAACCGTTTGAATTCTTGAGATAATGCACGAAACTTATCTTGATCAGCAATAGTTTCAGGGGCAGATAATAAGGCTTGAACTTCCTCAAAGCGTTCAACTAAAGCTTCAAGTTTTTGATAAACGGACGATTTCATTAAAATAATCTTTTTTTATAGGAGTTATTAACCGTTAATTAACGGTATAATTAAACGAGGAATACTAAACTGACGCTATTCTAACACAGTCAATATTTTTGCACAGTAGCTAGTTTATTGTTGATAAGGATTAGTGCTTATTACCCGCACTTAAAGCTAATCTAAACTATCAATATTAAAAATATCACGAAGGTATATTAGTTTATCTAATTCTCCGCCTTGAGCAGCAGATTGTAAGGCACTAGTAGGCGCATGCATAAATTTATTAGTTAACTTAGTTGCTAATTCACCTATAACAGCTTCAGAGCCTTTACCATTTTTTAATTGTAGCAATGCCTTTTCGAGCAATTGATCACGTTCACTTAAACACTGCTTTCTAAAATTAACAACGGTATCTTGAGTGTTAAGACCTCGAAGCCATGACATAAAGCTGTCAGACTGGCTATTTACAATACTTTCTGCTTCAACAGCGGCTTTGCGTCGACTCTCTAAATTTTGTGCAATAATACTTTGTAAGTCATCAACGGTATATAAAAACACATCATCTAAATCACCCACTTGTGCTTCAATATCTCGAGGTACCGCTAGATCTACCATAAATATAGGTTGATGACGTCGTTTAGCTAATGCTTGTTCTACCATACCTTTACCAATAATAGGTAAAGTAGAGCCTGTTGAGCTAATAACAATATCAGCCTGACATATATGCTCTGGAATTTGCGCTAACGTGATAACTTCAGCACCAATTTTTTTTGCCATTTTATCAGCGCGCTCGATAGTTCGATTAGCAACAGTAATTTTACCAACATTATTTTCATATAAATGTTTAGCAACTAGCTCAATAGTTTCACCTGCTCCCACAAGTAAAACTTTGGCATTATTAAGACTTGCGAAGATATGTTTAGCTAAATTAACACTAGCAAAAGCAACAGAAACTGCATTCGCACCAATTTCAGTGTCCGTACGAACTTGCTTAGCAACACCAAAAGTACGTTGAAACAATCTATCCATGACCAATGCCATCGAGCCTGCAGCTTTAGCTTGGCTATAGGCTTGTTTCATTTGTCCTAAAATTTGAGGCTCCCCTAAAACTAAGGAGTCAAGCCCACAAGCAACTCGCATCATATGATTTACAGCTTGTTGATCTTGATGCCAATAGAGGCTTGGTAGAATAGTTGAAGCTGGAACATTATGGTAACTTTCTAACCATTGCACTATACGCTCTTGGGTTAGTTTAACATCGCCATCTTGAACAATATAAAGTTCAGTTCGATTACAGGTAGATAAGATAGCAACTTCACGACATTGCACTGCCGACAACATTTCTTGTAGCGCAATAGAAAGTCTGTCGGGATTAAAGGAGATTTTCTCTCTTACCGCGACAGGAGCAGTTTTGTGATTAATTCCAACAGCAACTATAGACAATTTTATAAACCTATTGATATTTTACTTATTAACAAAACAAGTATAACGCAAGCTAAGTATTTAAAGTATGATCTGTGATAAAAATCACTAAAGAACAATCATTTTACAAAATAACTGGCATAATTTAAAGATATTAACAATTTACTATTAGTAAGTTCAGAAGTTGAATTGCCTAAGTTGCTGTGTTCCAATACT
>JADGDH010000011.1:14682-21361 GCA_016745015.1 Colwellia sp. | reverse complement strand
AATCATTTTACAAAATAACTGGCATAATTTAAAGATATTAACAATTTACTATTAGTAAGTTCAGAAGTTGAATTGCCTAAGTTGCTGTGTTCCAATACTCATATACTCATGATACTTCAAAATGTCTGTTTCAGGATGACTGAGCAACTCATGAGCAAGGCGCTTATTTTTATTAATGGTTGTTCCCTTAAAAAAGAAGCAACGACGAGCATGATTTGCTCAGACATCCCCAAAGGGCGAGTTTAAAAGGATTATATGCGGCGTTATTGATTTTAACAAGGGAACAACCATTCTATTCAATCAAGGCCTTGCATCTAAGCCTTTTAACTCTCGCTGAAACGAGCATTTCGAGGTAACATGAGTATCTATTATCAGCGGTGCACTAAAAAATGATCAAACCCTACTTTTCATTATTACGTTTATTTTTAATTACTAGCATGCTGTTATCAGGCTGCGCCATCAAACCTAGCGCACCATTAAATGATAATATTCATATAATTACATCAGAGCAAAGAACTGAACAATTATTAAAAAATAAAAAGTGGCAACTAAAAGGAAAAATAGCGTTTATTCAACTAATAAAAAATGATAAAAGTAATAAAAACAAACGCGAAAGTGCTTCTATCACTTGGCAAGTTAACGAAAAGAAACAAACCCAAGAATTAAACCTTACAAGTTATTTAGGTATTAATGTTCTTCACTTAAAATCAAATAAAAATCAACACTTAATTAAAGTAGACGGCAAAGAATATAGAAGCGCTAATTTATCACAATTAATATACTCTCTTACAGGGCTTACTCTACCAACGGAAGCATTAGCTTTTTGGCTAAAAAGTTTACCATATAACACAGATGATGAGATTCAAATTGATGAAAAAACACAGTTACCAAAAAATTTATCAAGTTATTATCATAACGCTTTTTGGAAAATCAATTACAGTAACTATCAACGCTTTAATGGACTCGAAATGGCAACAAAATTCACCTTTAAAAAAGATGATTTATTAATTAAAGTAGCGGTTAAAAACTGGTCTTTTATCGATTGATTTTTAGCTTATTTTTATTATCTTAATTTAAGAAAATAATAATGAATAAACACACAAACAACTTCGTTAAATTCCCTTCCCCTGCAAAACTTAACTTATTTTTGCATGTCGTTGGCCAACGAAAAGACAATTATCACGAGTTAGAAACTTTATTTCAATTTTTGGATTACAGCGACACAATAGAAATATTAGTCACTGAAAATTCAACTATAGAATTACTAACTCCCATTAATGGTGTAAGCAATGAAGATAATTTAATTGTAAAAGCGGCACTATTACTTCAACAGAAAATGATTCAAAAGAACATAGTTAAAAAAAAACCACTTAAAAGTAATAAAGAACTTAATAAACCACTTGGCGCAAAAATATGCGTAGATAAAATATTACCAATGGGAGGAGGTTTAGGCGGAGGTTCATCAAATGCAGCAACAATTCTTGTCGCACTAAATTATCTTTGGAAGTGCAACTTTTCTACTGAACAATTGGCTAGTTTTGGCTTGAGTTTAGGTGCAGATGTACCTATTTTCATCCATGGCTTTGCGTCTTTTGCCCGAGGTATTGGTGAACAACTAACAACTGTAGAGCCGAAGGAATATTGGTATCTGGTATCCAAACCTAAAGTGAGTATCTCAACTGCTAGCGTTTTTACATCGCCTGACTTACCTAGAAACACAACTAAACTCACAAACGATGATTTTAGTAAAAACTATTGCGACGAAGATTTATTCAATGACGAAAAATATCATAACGATTGTCAAACCATGGTAATAAAACACTACGATGAGGTTGCCAAGCTACTAGCTTGGTTGGTAGAATACGTACCGTCTAGAATGACAGGAACAGGTGCTTGTATATTTTCACGTTTCTCTAGTGAAAAAGAAGCATGTGAGATACAAAGAAAGCTTCCTTCGGGAATAGATTCTTTTGTTGCGCAAGGCTTAAATAAATCACCACTTTTTTCTGTTATCGAGAGTTTAGACAAGTAACGAATCCAATAATTTGTTAAAATTAGCGCGTCTACTAGTGTTAATTTTAACTACTACTATTAATGTCAAAAGTTTCTGAGGAACTGACTGTGCCTGACATGAAGATTTTTACGGGTAATGCCACCCCTGAACTGGCCAAACAAATTGCGAATCGCTTATATATTACTTTAGGCGATGCCAAAATTGGTAGTTTTAGTGATGGTGAAATAAGTTTTGAAATTAATGAGAATGTTCGCGGTAGTGATGTTTTTATTATTCAATCAACCTGTGCACCAACTAACGATAACCTAATGGAATTAATTGTAATGATCGACGCATTCCGTCGCGCATCAGCAGGTAGAATTACTGCGGTTATTCCTTATTTTGGTTATGCTCGCCAAGACAGACGTGTGCGTAGCGCTCGTGTGCCTATTACAGCAAAGGTAGTTGCTGATTTTTTATCAAGTGTTGGTGTTGACCGTGTATTAACGGTTGATTTACACGCAGAACAAATTCAAGGTTTTTTTGACGTTCCTGTTGATAATGCATTTGGTACACCTATTTTATTAGAAGACATGAAGAATCGTGATTTAGATAATCCGGTTGTCGTTTCTCCTGATATTGGTGGTGTTGTTCGTGCTCGTGCAGTTGCAAAATTATTAGATGATGCTGACCTTGCTATTATTGATAAACGTCGACCAAAAGCTAACGTTGCTCAAGTAATGCATATTATTGGTGATGTTAAAGATCGAGATTGTATTATTGTTGATGATATGATCGACACTGGCGGTACATTAGCAAAGGCAGCAGAAGCTTTAAAAGAACATGGCGCAAAACGTGTTATTGCTTATGCTACTCATCCAGTTTTATCAGGAAATGCTGCTGAAAATCTTAAAAACTCAGTGATTGATGAAGTTGTAGTTACCGATTCAATTCCTCTTTCAAAAGAAATTCAAAAACTTAAAATGGTCCGCCAATTAACTTTGAGCGGCATGTTAAGTGAAGCAATTCGTCGTGTTTGTAACGAAGAATCTATTTCAGCGATGTTTGATCATTAATAATTCGTAATGTAAGTACATCAAATGAAAAGCAGATATTATTTCAATGTCTGCTTTTTTTATTGTCTTTTTATTGTTCTTAAGTGATTATCAATAGCTTTAGCTAAGCGCTAGTGTTATTATGCCGCGCCTTTTTTATCTAACAAATTTCATTTTAATGGTTTAGATAGCTTAAAAAAGCAAACATCCTTGTTTTTGGTCGCAAAAAACAAGATTTAATTTTATTTATACAATATAAGAGTATATATCATGACTGATTTATTTACTTTGGATGCTGAAGTTCGTACAGATTTAGGGAAAGGTGCGAGCCGCCGCCTACGTCACGCGAATAAAGTTCCTGCTATCCTTTACGGTGAAGGCAAAGAATCTGTTTCTTTAACTTTAGAGCACAAAAATGTTTTCCGTGCTCAACAAGAAGAAGCATTCTACTCACACGTTTTAACATTAAATATTGGCGGAAAGCCAGTTGAATGTCTTATCAAAGATATGCAACGTCATCCGTTCAAAAACATTGTTATGCATATGGATTTCATTCGTATCGATGCAAAACATGCTATCCATACAAACGCTCCTATTCACTTCCTTAACGAAGAAAATGTAGTTAAACTTGGTGCCTCTGTAGCTCATCATATGACAGAAATCGCAATTTCATGTTTACCAAAAGACTTACCTGAGTATATTGAAATTGACGTAGCTGATTTAGAAGTAGGCCAAACACTACATTTGTCTGACGTTAAATTGCCTAAAGGCGTAACATCTGATGAATTAGAGAAAGGCGAAGATCACGATCAAGCCGTTGTTACTGCTAATGCTGCTAAAGTACAAAACGATGATGATGAAGATACATCAGCACCGGTAGCACCTGCAGCTCCTGAAGATGATTCAGCTGAATAATCATACTTTATTCAGTTAGCTATTTTACTTAAAGATGACTATTAAGTTGATTGCGGGGCTAGGTAATCCTGGCCCCGAATATACAAGAACACGCCACAATGCCGGTGTTTGGTTTGTTGAAGAACTAGCACAGCGCAATAATATATCTCTTCGCCCTGAAAAAAAATATGCTGGCCTCTATGGCAAAGGCATCATTGGCGGCGAACCCGTACACTTATTAATCCCTACCACCTTCATGAATAGAAGTGGTCAAGCGGTTGCACCTTTAGCTAATTTTTTCCGAATCCCTGTAGATAATATTCTCATTGCACATGATGAATTAGATATGCCGCCTGGCAGCGTTAAAATAAAGCAAGGTGGCGGTCATGGTGGGCATAATGGTTTAAAGGATATTATTGCTCGCATGGCAAACAATAGGGAGTTTTATCGCTTACGTATTGGTATAGGACATCCTGGTCATCGAGATAAAGTTACTAGCCACGTTCTAGGTAAAGCCCCAAGTAATGAACAGAACCTTATTGAAAGCGCCATTGATGAAGCAAGCCGTTGCTTTAACATTTGGCAAACAGATGGCTTGGTAAAAGCTCAACAACGCTTACATGCATTCAAAGGCATGTAATACAGATTTTATTTTGATAATTGTTATTATCAAAACAATCAAAATTAACACCAACAAAAACAGGTAAAAATTATGGGATTTAAATGTGGCATCGTTGGTTTACCCAACGTGGGAAAATCAACTTTATTTAACGCACTCACTAAAGCAGGCATTGAAGCTGCTAACTTCCCTTTTTGTACTATTGAGCCTAATACAGGCGTAGTACCTGTACCAGATCCTCGTCTTGATCAACTTTGTGCCATTGTAAAACCAGAGCGCGTACTCGCTACAACGATGGAATTTGTTGATATTGCAGGTTTAGTTGCTGGAGCATCAAAAGGTGAAGGTTTAGGAAATAAATTTCTTGCTAATATTCGTGAAACTGATGCGATTGGCCATGTAGTGCGTTGTTTTGATAATGATAATATTATTCATGTTGCTAATAAGGTAAGTCCTGTTGATGACATTGATGTTATCAATACAGAGTTAGCTTTATCAGATATGGATACAGCAGAGCGTGCTATTTTCCGTTTAGCCAAAAAAGCTAAAGGTGGAGATAAAGACGCTAAATTTGAAATGCCTGTGTTAGAAAAAATATTAAAGCATGTTGAAGAAGGTCATATGGTACGTTCTTTAGAATTATCTAAAGAAGAAAAATCTGCTATTGATTACTTAAACTTTTTAACTATTAAACCAACAATGTATATAGCTAATGTCAATGATGATGGCTTTGAAAACAACCCCTACCTTGATGAAGTACAAAAAATAGCTGATGCTGAAGGGGCTATAGTTGTTGCTGTTTGTGCTGAAATTGAAAGTGAGTTATCAGAAATGGATGACGAAGACCGTGTTGAATTTATGGCTGATCTAGGCTTAGAAGAGCCAGGTTTAAATCGTGTTATCAATGCTGGTTATTCATTACTTCACTTACAAACCTATTTCACTGCAGGTGTTAAAGAAGTTCGTGCTTGGACAGTAAAACAAAATGCTACGGCTCCTCAAGCTGCGGGGGTAATTCATACTGACTTTGAAAAAGGCTTTATCCGCGCTGAGGTTATTGCTTTCGATCATTTTATTGAATTTAATGGTGAATCTGGTGCTAAAGAAGCAGGGAAATGGCGCTTAGAAGGTAAAGACTATCCAGTTAAAGATGGTGACGTTATTCACTTCCGTTTTAACGTTTAAGTAATATACCCACGTTAGCTTCTTTTCTTTATAGCTTTAGAATTTTTTGTGTAGTTAACGGACAAATTGCACATCCATTAGCCAAACAAACAAAAAGTCGTGTATTTTGAAAAAAAACGGTTGACGTAAGCCAACCAGATTTGCATAATACGCGCCACTTGCACAGAGCAGGTTGGTAAAGGCTACATAGCTCAGTTGGTTAGAGCACATCACTCATAATGATGGGGTCCCAGGTTCGAGTCCCGGTGTAGCCACCATTTTTTACTTCGGTAAGAAAAAGAGTTAAGTCTCTTTAAAAACTTGAATGTTATGCGGGTTTGGCGCAATTGGTAGACGCGCTATTATTTACTAGAGATAGTAGGTTCCTGTATATCAAGATGTGAGAGTTCAAGTCTCTTTAAAAACTTGAATGTTATGCGGGTTTGGCGCAATTGGTAGACGCGCTATTATTTACTAGAGATAGTAGGTTCCTGTATATCAAGATGTGAGAGTTCAAGTCTCTTTAAAAACTTGAATGTTATGCGGGTTTGGCGGAATTGGTAGACGCGCTGGATTTAGGTTCCAGTATCGCAAGATGTGAGAGTTCAAGTCTCTTGACCCGTACCATTTCAAAGCAACGTTAGTTGCCTATGTAAAAAGTAAATACATTGCAGGGATATAGCCAAGCGGTAAGGCAGCGGGTTTTGATCCCGTCATTCAGAGGTTCAAATCCTCTTATCCCTGCCACTTTTTATAAACAATAAACACCATATTGTTTTAATAAGTGTTTCAATGTAATTACCCCCTGTAGGGATATAGCCAAGCGGTAAGGCAGCGGGTTTTGATCCCGTCATTCAGAGGTTCAAATCCTCTTATCCCTGCCATCTTTCTTTTAAGTCAAAATGCGGAAGTGGTGGAATTGGTAGACACGCTGGATTTAGGTTCCAGTGCCTC
>JADGDH010000011.1:0-14582 GCA_016745015.1 Colwellia sp. | reverse complement strand
TAGAAAAAGTAGGTTCCAGTGCCTCACGGCGTGAGAGTTCAAATCTCTCTTTCCGTACCATTTTGATAAACTCTAAATTCAACTAAGCCTTACTAGTGGAGTTGGTAGACACGCTGCTTATGTTAGAAAAAGTAGGTTCCAGTGCCTCACGGCGTGAGAGTTCAAATCTCTCTTTCCGTACCATTTTGATAAACTCTAAATTCAACTAAGCCTTACTAGTGGGGTTTCTATACACGCTGCCTAGAAGCAATTTTAGGCGTTAACTCCTATATTAAACACAAACCCTTGACTGCGATGATTTAACAGACCTAAAAGGCACTGTGCAGGGTTTGAGAGGTCTTACTTAATATTTATGTATTATATACATTTCAATATCTACTTAAGTTCCCAAAGCTTCTCTTGCTGATAAGTATCGTATAAACCTTCAGCTCTACTAATCAATAATTGAGCAAACTCTTCTTGTTCTTTATCGCCTGATTTTAATAAATTTTCTGCCTGCATTTGCCATTTAAAAGAAAAGTGACGTACTGCTTCACGAGCGTTCGGTGCTACATTAAGAACATTATGATCACTTGGTAAATCACCACAAATAACCCAATAATAACTGCCATCAAGCACCTTAAGTTTCCATATCGACAGGAAAGGTATTAAATAGCGACTTTCTTCAACTACAACACTGTCTGTAACCAAACCTTGTCCTGCAAGATACTTAGTTGCTACTTGATATTGCTCCCTCACCCATTGCTGCTGTTGTTCAGCCGTCATTTCTTGTTCTTGTGTCATTTCAACCTCTTTATTATTAATTATGGTTGTAATTTATATTTAAGCGCCTTCAAAAAATTTAATCAACTAGCTGATATTGCTCACGTAAAATGTTAACAATTTCAGCTTTCGGATTATCACTTAATACTATTTTCTCGCCAGTGATTTTTTCGGCTATATCTGTATACGTTTTAGAAACATCCATCAAAACAGATAAAGGTAATTCATTATCGCGAGCTAATGCTTCACGCTCTGCCATACGATCTTTATTTAATAATATATCAGCATCAGGGAAGTGCTTGAGTAATAACTGGCGGAAACCTTCTTTTGAATTTTCAACAACTTTGCCTCCGCGGTATTGTTCACCATCCCAGATACGTGATGAATCAGGCGTTCCAACTTCATCCATGTAAATTAATTTATCGTTGCCTGCTTTATCTTTCACATAGCCAAACTCAAATTTTGTATCAACAAATATTTGATCAAGTTTGTTTAACTCACTTGAAATAACATCAAAGCCTTCAGTTAATAGTTTTTCATATAAGGTAATATCATCTAAAGACTTAAAATTAAATGCTTCAAAGTTATCTTCGATGTTATTACGAGTAATATTCACATCATCTACCGCAGGAACCCCTGGAATTCCCTCAAGAATACCTTTGGTTGATGGGGTTTGTAAGAGTTTGGTTAACTTAGAATCTTTAGTTAAACCCTCATTTAATTCTATACCACAAAACTCACGCTCACCTTTAACATAACTACGCCACATAGAGCCAGTGATATATTGACGACAAATGGCCTCAATCATCACAGGTTTTGCTTTTTGTACAATCCACACAAAAGGATGTGGAATATCAAGAATATGGCTATCTGCAAGCCCTTGCTCTTTAAATAATTTAAACCAATGGTTTGATATAGCATTTAGTGCCGCTCCTTTTCCTGGCACGCCCTTCATTCCGCCCTCACCTTGCCAAATACAATCAAAAGCAGATATACGATCACTAATAACCATAATAGCTAATGGTGCATCACTAGGTACATCATAATTTTTTTCTTCAATTAAACGTTTGCTATCAGCTTCTGTTAACCAATAAACAGAACGAACTTTACCGCTATGTACTGGTGCATCAGTTCGAATTGGAAGATCGTTATTAACGGCTAAGACTTTATCTGCTAAGTTCATATTTAAACCTTAATTATCAATAGGTAAATTAATTATAGCGAATACTTTTTTTGTGCTAATAAAAATAATATTCGCTATAATAATTAAAAAATAAAAAGGACGCACTAGGCGTCCTTTCTAATATAGCTTTTCAATTCTTATGCAGTTAAAGCAGCTTGTGCTTTTTCTACTAAGAATGTGAATGCTGCTTTGTCGTATACTGCAATGTCAGCTAGGATCTTACGATCAATTTCAATAGCAGCCTTTTTAAGACCATTGATGAATTTACTGTAAGATAGACCATTTTGACGAGCTGCTGCATTAATACGAGCAATCCAAAGTTGACGGAATTGACGTTTACGTTGACGACGGTCACGGTAAGCGTATTGGCCAGCTTTAGTTACAGCTTGATAAGCAACACGATAAACGCGACTACGAGCACCGTAGTAACCTTTAGCTTGCTTAAGAACTTTTTTATGACGTGCACGAGCTTGTACACCACGTTTTACTCTTGCCATTTTCTATTTCTCCTATTAACCGTGACGTAAAAGTTTTTTAACTGACTTTATGTCAGCAGCAGCGATCATACATTTAGCACGTAAATGACGCTTAACTTTAGTACGGCGTTTAGTCAAAATATGACGTAAGCCAGCTTGTTTGAACTTATAACCAGAAGCTGTTTTCTTAAAGCGCTTTGCAGCACCTTTATTGGTTTTCATTTTAGGCATGTGAATAACTCTCAAATTTATACCCGTAACTATTAAAAGAATAGGTATATGCCAAATATTAAGTAGCGAGGGCGAAATTAACTTTTCTCACAATAAAGTGTGAACAATCAATTTACTTGCAAGCCTGTACTACCAGCGTAAAGATAAAATTGGTGAATTAAGCTTTTATTTAATAAAAAGTAGAAACTTAATTACTTGTCAAACCAAAGATTATCTATTTTTAGGGGCTAGAACCATCACCATTTGACGCCCTTCTGCTCTACGCGGAAAGAATTCAAGTACGGTTAGTTCTGCTAAATCGTTTTTAACACGAGTTAGTAGCTCTAAACCAAGTTCTTGGTGGGCCATCTCACGGCCACGGAAACGTAATGTTACCTTGACCTTGTCGCCGCCTTCTAAAAAGCGTTTCAGGTTACGTAATTTCACCTGATAATCGCCTTCATCTGTACCAGGACGGAATTTAATTTCCTTAACCTGTATTTGTTTCTGCTTCTTGCGTTGTTCTTTCTGTTCTTTACTTTTTTCATAAAGAAACTTGCCGTAATCCATCACTCTAAGAACAGGAGGTTTAGCTGTTGGACTAATTTCAACAAGATCGACACCCGCGTCATCCGCTTGGTCCATCGCTTCATCTAATGAAACTATGCCACCTGGCTCGCCGTCAAACTTAATTAAACGAACTTCATTGCCAGGAATACCTGTGATTAACTCATTTAAACGATGTGCTGGCTCTTTTTGCCCGCCTCGTTGTCCACCTTTAATAGCCATGTTCCTCCTACAGAAACCTTTTTTATATACTTATCTTATTGTTGTTTTGCTCAATTTCGTTGTTGGAAGTGCTCATTGACGTTCGTCAACTCCGCGCTTCCGCCTAGAAATAGAACAAAACACCTGCTATCTAAGTAATAAAAGCGTTACCACTTAGAAATATTAAATTGTGTTATATCCGTTTGAGACTATAAACTCACAGCTTAAAACTGCGCTTATGCCCGTGTTTTTACTTCTTCATTTAACTTAGCGATAAAGTCATCAACAGACATTTTTCCTAAATCTTCACCACTTCGAGTTCTGATGGCAATTTCACCTGCTTCCATTTCTTTGTCACCGACAACTAAAAGGTAAGGAACTCTCTTTAAAGTGTGCTCGCGGATTTTAAAGCCTATCTTCTCATTTCTCAAGTCTAACTTTGCTCTAAATCCACTTTCTTTTAGTTTTTTAACAACTTTTTCACAATATTGGCCTTGTTTATCGGTAATATTCATAATTATTGCTTGAGTTGGAGATAACCACGTTGGAAATTTCCCCGTGAACTCTTCAATCAAAATGCCAATAAATCGCTCTAATGATCCTAAAATAGCTCTATGAATCATGACAGGAATATATCGTTCGTTGTCTTCACCAACATAAGTTGCGCCTAAACGCTCAGGTAATGCAAAATCAAGTTGCACGGTTCCGCATTGCCAAGCTCGACCTAAACAGTCCATAAGGGTGAATTCAATTTTAGGGCCATAAAATGCCCCCTCACCTGGTAAATATTCAAACTTAATATCACTATCAGTTAATGCTTGAGCAAGGCCAGCTTCAGCTTTATCCCAAACTTCATCACTACCAATACGATTTTCTGGACGAGTTGACAATTTAACAACAATATCTTCAAAGCCAAATGAGCCGTAGACATCATAAACCATTTCAATACACTTGGTTACTTCTGCTTGAACTTGTGATTCCATACAGAAGATATGCGCATCATCTTGGGTAAAGCCACGTACGCGCATTAAACCATGTAATGAGCCTGATGGTTCATTACGATGACAACAACCAAACTCTGCAATGCGAAGCGGTAAATCACGATATGACTTTAAGCCTTGATTGAATATTTGAACATGACCTGGGCAATTCATTGGTTTTATTGCATATTCACGTTTTTCAGATTCCGTAGTAAACATAGCATCTGCATATTTATCCCAGTGACCTGATTTTTCCCACAAACTTCTGTCCATCATCATAGGCGCTTTTACTTCGTCATAATCATATTCATGTAACTTTTCACGAACAAATTTTTCTAACTCAGTATAAATAGTCCAGCCATCATTATGCCAAAACACCATACCGGGTGCTTCTTCTTGCCAATGGAACAAATCTAATGTTTTGCCAATTTTACGATGATCACGCTTTTCAGCTTCGGCTAAACGTACAATATAAGCTTTAAGTTGTTTTTTATCTGCCCATGCTGTGCCATAAACACGTTGAAGCATTTTGTTGTTGCTATCACCACGCCAGTAAGCCCCCGCCAATTTCATTAATTTAAAATGATGACAATGACGCATGCTTGGCACATGTGGGCCACGACACATGTCAACATATTCTTCATGATGATATAACGCAGGCATGTCATCTTGAGAAATATTTTCATCTAATATTTGAATTTTGTAGGTTTCACCACGACCAACAAACGCTGCTCGCGCTTCTTGCCATGTTCCTACTTTTTTAACAACTTGATAAGCCGTACGCGCTAATTCAGTCATACGCTTCTCAAGCTTGACTAAATCATCTTCTGTAATTTTGTGTTCTAAATCAACATCATAATAAAATCCATTATCAATAGTAGGACCAATCGCCATTTTAGTATCAGGCCATAATTGCTTAATAGCATGACCCAATAAATGCGCACATGAGTGACGAATTATTTCAAGGCCTTCACTATCTTTACTGGTAATAAGTTGTAAAGAAGCATCGGCTTCAATTAATTCACAAGCGTCAACTAAGTTACCATTAATTCGGCCTGCAATAGTCGCTTTAGCAAGGCCTGGGCCTATATCTAAAGCAACATCCATTACAGAAACTGTAGAGTTAAAAGAACGAGTTGAACCATCAGGGAGAGTTATTACAGGCATGACGTTTTCCTTATCAGTGGCGGCGCACACGAAGCGTCGCTTGACATTTATTAGAGAGTTTTAAAACAGAAAAAAGAGCTACTTAGCTCTTTTAAAAAAGTTTTGCGTTAATTATCGGCAATTGTAAAAGCCTTCTTACTTATACACAAGTAATATTAATGAATTCTCTATAAAAAAAGTATAAATTCCTAGTTATCCATTTACTATCGACAATGCCATAGCTTCGGCAATTTTAATGCCGTCAATACCAGCAGACAATATACCTCCAGCATAACCTGCACCTTCTCCTGCTGGATATAAACCTTTAGCATTTAAACTTTGTAATGTTTCTTTATCACGTGTTATTTGAATAGGTGAAGAAGTTCGTGTTTCTACTGCCGTTAAGGTCGCTTCACTCATAGAGAATCCTTTGATCTTTTTTTCAAAAGCTGGCAAGGCTTCACGTATAGCAGTAATTGCATAATCAGGTAACGCGGTACTTAAATCACAGTAAGTCACGCCAGGTTTGTAAGAAGGTATAACACTGCCATGCTCACCTGTTTTTCTTCCTGCTAAAAAATCACCAACAAGTTGCACTGGTGCATCGTAACTTTCACCACCGAGTTTAAAAGCTTGCTCTTCTAATCGACGCTGAAATTCAATACCAGCTAATACAGTATCATCTTTAGCGGCAAACTTGCCTAACATGTAATCTTTAGGTTCAATGCCAACAACAATGGCACTATTAGCATTATGTTCTTTGCGAGAATATTGGCTCATACCATTCGTTACTAAGCGCCCTTCTTCTGATGCTGCTGCTACCACGGTGCCACCTGGGCACATACAAAAACTATACACACTACGACCATTACCTGCATGATGAACCAGTTTATAATCTGCTGCCCCTAGAATTTCATTACCCGCATTTTTACCAAAACGTGCATCATCAATCACAGATTGCTCGTGCTCAATCCTAAATCCCACTGAAAAAGGTTTAGCTTTAATATAAACACCTTCATCATGTAACATTTTAAAGGTATCGCGAGCGCTATGACCAATAGCTAGCGCAATATGATTAGTATTAATATGTTCACCGCTAGCCAGTGTTAACCCTTTAACTTGTTTGGCAGTAAAATTTGCCAGCGCATTATCATCAAAGGTAATTGTTTCATCATTTTCAAAATGAATTTTTTCAACTTTTTGTTCAAAACGAACCTCACCACCAAGTTCAATAATTTTGGCACGCATCGTTTCTACCATCATGATCAATTTAAAAGTGCCAATATGAGGTTTACTCACATATAAAATTTCTTTAGGCGCACCTGCATCAACAAACTCATTTAGTACTTTACGGCTATAATGTTTTGGGTCTTTTACTTGGCTGTATAATTTACCGTCAGAAAAAGTACCTGCTCCTCCTTCACCAAATTGCACATTTGATTCGGTATTGAGAATTTTTTTACGCCAAAAACCAAAAGTATCTTTAGTGCGTTTTTTAACCTCCTTCCCTCGTTCCAAAACAATAGGTTTGAAACCCATTTGAGCCAATACTAAACCAGCAAACAAACCACAAGGTCCCATACCAATAACAACAGGACGTTGTTTTAACTCTTTAGGTGCTTGACCGACAAATTTATATTCCATATCAGGCGTAAGCTTTACATGAGGGTCTTTATTAAATTTTTCTAACAATAGTGCATCTTTATTGGTGCTGATATCTAACGTATAAATAAGTAAAATGTTTTTCTTTTTTCGGGCATCATAACCACGTTTAAATACAGTAAATTCAATTAAATCCCCTCTTGTTATCGCCAATTTTTTAAGTATAGCCTGTTCAATAGCATCAGCTGGATGATCTAAAGGTAATTTAATCTCGGTTAAGCGCAGCATGTTTGAAATCCAAAATAAAAAATATTGCAAGATGAAAAGCTATTTTACCTGATAGTAAGGGGCAGTTGAAACAAGAGTTTTCATTTAATGCTATTGGACATACCATGATTTAAAAGCTTCGAGGGTAACGGATAGATAAATAGTTGCCTATTATAATGGTTGCCTACACAAGCCTTCTTCAATATGATGGCTTAACTTAACCTTTTTCATCATATAATCAACGTTCAAAATTTAATGAATCTACCCTCTTTTTTTTCTCATACTAAAAGTTTAGCTAAACTTACTTATCCTATTTTAATTGCACAACTGATTCAAAATTTAATGGGCTTTGTTGATATTGTTATGGCTGGTCGCGTTAGCGCTATCGACATGGCTGCTGTTGCTGTGGCAAACAGTATTTGGCTACCACTGATATTAACGGTTTATGGCATAATCATGGCACTTGCCGTGATTGTTTCTCAACTTGCGGGTGCCAAAAATTATTTAGCAATAAGTGAGCAAACCTACCAAACCGCATGGATTGCTTTAACATTAGGGTTATCACTTATTGGTTTGTATTATCTACTTGCACCCATTATTTCACCAACCATTGAGTTAGAAGGTAACTTAAAGCCACTATTATTTGATTATTTACAGTACATTATTTGGGGTGCGCCTGGTTATTGCCTGTATTTAGTTTTAAGAAATTACTCTGAAGGACTTTCCTATACTAAACCAACCATGGTTATTAGTATTATCGGTTTATTGGTTAATATCCCTGCTAATTATATTTTCATTTATGGTGAGTTTGGGGCACCTGCATTAGGTGGTGCAGGTTGCGGTGTGGCTACAGCAATAGTGTATTGGGCTATGTTTATTGGTATGCTTATTTATACTTTTAACTCAAAAAAACTTAAACAAGCCACACTTTTTGATAGATTATATTGGCCTAACTGGTCAAAAATAAAAAACATTTTAAGCTTAGGTATTCCGATCGCTTTATCAATATTATTTGAGGTCAGTTTATTTGCAGTTGTAGCGATAATTTTAGTACCTTTTGGCGCAGAAACTGTCGCTAGCCATCAAATAGCACTTAACTTTAGTGGTTTAATATTCATGGTACCATTAAGCTTAGCTATGGCAACCACCATAAAAGTTGGCCACGCTATAGGTAATAACGATCATCAAAAAGCAAAAGACTATACTATTCATGCCATTGTATTAGGACTATTACTTGCTATTTTTACTGCCACAATCACAATATTATTTAGAATACCAATAGTTAGCATGTACACCACCGAACTTCCTGTTATAGAACTTGCTGCCAATATTATGTTGTTAGCAACCCTATATCAATTTTCAGATACTGTACAAGTTGTTTCAGCTGGCGCACTTCGAGGATATAAAGATACTAAATCTATTTTATATATTACCTTTGTTTCCTATTGGTTAATTGGATTAACGGTTGGCGTAGTTTTAGGCGTAACCAACTGGGTTGTTCCTAAAATGGGCCCTTATGGTTTTTGGATAGGTTTTATCACTGGTTTATCTACTGCAGCCATTTTACTATCATGGCGTTTAAAAATAGTTCAGGGACGTCTTGCTTTAAAAACAAACAATTAAACTTAATTTAGGCTGATTTAAGCAAAAGCACTTGCAAGCAAGATAGTTGAAAGCTACCATAACGCCCGTTGAATAATTCTATACGTATAAAGTGAATTATGCTCGCTTAGCTCAGTTGGTTAGAGTACTTGCATGACATGCAAGGTGTCACTGGTTCGAGTCCAGTAGCGAGCACCAAATTAGAAAAGAGCTACCTTCGGGTAGCTCTTTTTGTTTCAACACATTGTTATTCAAGCATAAGTACTTCTCTAATAGAATATTTATTGATTTTTATTCAGCTTGGTATAATTCAGCTGTTTTCTTCAAAATAAAAACAGAGCCTAATTAATGACTTACATCCCATTAGAACAATTAAAAAACGCTTGGATTTTCAAGCATAAAAGTCTGCCTATAAATGAAAGTGATTTAACTAAAATCAAGCCTATGGCAAAAAATCGCGCTAATGTATTGTGGGATACGTTCATTAGCCGTCAAGCGGATCACCCTGACTTTTTCAAAAAAGGTGATTGGCCTTTTGATAAAAGCAACTGGCAAGAGCAAGGAAAGTGGGAAGGTATTTGGGACAGTAGCGAAGAAAACTTACCAGAGCTAATCAACACTCACATTGCTTGGGATAATAATACCGTGGTTTATTATTGTTCAAACAGAGATAGTATTATTGAAACGACTTGGGCAATATTTATACGCTGTTGGAAAAACTTTTTATTTATGGATGATGGCTCTATTCTTATGGGTAAAAAGCGCTCTCAGGTAGTGCAATTTACCAGTAATGGTTATTTTAAAGTTGGTGAAAAACCAAAGCAATGATAGCTAACCCAATAATAAATAAAATAATAACAACCAAAACGGCATTACACCCACGCAATAAGCATCGCTATGGTTACAACTTTATTAACTTAGCCAAAACTCATCCTGCTTTGTCAGCTTTTATTATTCAAAACAAGCATAACCAACAATATACAATAGATTTTAGCAACGCCAATGCTGTAAAAGCTTTAAACTTTGCTTTACTAAAAAAGCATTATCAAATACAACATTGGGACTTTCCTCAAGGCTATTTATGTCCTCCTATTCCTGGGAGAGTTGATTATATTCATTACCTTGCTGATTTATTAAAAGATAGTGACACCAGTAACTGTACTAATATTAATACGACAACAAAGGCCAGTAATAAGGTGTCCGTGTTAGATATTGGCACAGGTGCTACTTGTATTTATCCTATTTTGGGTGCACGTGAATATAATTGGCATTTTGTGGCCTCAGATATTGACCCTGTTTCTATTAAAGCGGCTAACGCTAACATTTATGCTAATAAAAACATTACCAAACAAATTAACTGCCGATTACAAAATAATAGCGCTAATATGTTTCAAGGTATAATAAAAAAGGATGAATTTTATCATTTAACAATGTGCAATCCGCCTTTTCATAAGTCATTAAGTGATGCGGCTAAAGGCACAGAAAGAAAGTGGCAAAACTTAAATAAACAAAATAAGAACAAGCAGAAGATAAACGGCAATAATAACATTTCTCTTAATTTTGGCGGTCAAAAAGCTGAACTCTGGTGTCAAGGTGGTGAAGTTGCCTTTATTCAACAAATGATCAAAGAAAGTAAACAATATCGTGAACAAGTACTGTGGTTTACTTGTTTGGTTTCTAAAAAAGATCACTTGTCAGCGATAAAATTTAGTTTAAAAAGAGTTAAAGTAACCAAATTCAAGGTTATTAAAATGACACAAGGACAAAAAATTAGCCGATTTATTGCTTGGAACTTTTCAGCTGAATAACGTTAACCCCACTCTGCATTTTTCATCATTTACTTGGAACGATCAAACCATACTTTTCATGCCATGATTGAGGTGTTTTCAATCACTCCAAAGGTGATATAAAAGATCAATGCGCGCTAAGTTTTATTTGTTTATTTTATTGATTTTGTTGACTTATATTGATAGTGTAACTAACACATTCAAAAAATAAAATAGGCGTTCATAAATGAGTGAATTAACAATAAGTCGGTACCCTATACCTGACTTGGACTCTTTACCCGAAGATATTCTTTCTCGTATATTAGCAGTTCAGGAGAAAGCAAAATTTATTCCTAATGTATTTCTTACTCTGGCCTATCGACCTGCTGAGTTCAGAGCGTTTTTTGCCTTTCATGATGCCATTATGCATCGTGAAGAAAGTACGCTTAGTATGGCAGAAAAAGAAATGATTGTTGTCGTTATAAGTTCAGCTAACGCTTGCCAATACTGTGTCGTAGCGCACGGGGCTATGCTACGTGTGTTTTCTAAAGAGCCACTACTTGCAGACCAAATTGCTGTTAACTATCTTCACGCACCAATAAATGAAAAACAAAAAGCGATGTTGACGTTTGCTCTCAAGCTCTCTCGCACTCCAGAATTAATACAACAGTCAGATTATGATCAGCTAAAAACCTATGGCTACGATGATGAGGATATATTAGATATTACAAGCATTACGGGATTCTTTGGACTATCAAATAGAATGGCTATTGTTACTGGTATGCAGCCTAATCGTGAGTTTTACACTATGGCTAGAGAGCCAAAGTCGTAACACTAATACTTATGCAAATTGGTTTTACTCTAGTGTTCTATAAGTAGTACTAGAGTGTTAATTATAACACTCTAGTTGTGAGTTTTAATTTAAAGTAATACCTATTTAATTAGACATCATACTTTCAGGCATTAATACCGCAATAACCTGCCCTTTAGCACAAATTACATTATTGGCTGATACGGTAATATCAACAATAACCTTTCGTTCTTTTATTTCACTAAAACGTCCTACCAATTCTAACTCAACACCTTGTGGTGTAGGTGCTAAAAAACTGACATTAAGGGCGCCAGTAACAAAGCGTAAAGTTGGCAAACTACCCATTTCACGTTGTTGAGAAAGGTAAGCAATGGCAGAAGCACTACCTGTACCATGGCAATCAATTAAAGAAGCAACCATACCACCATAAACGAAGCCAGGAACAGCCATATATTTAGCGTTTGGTATACAATGAGCTACAGTAGTACTATTAATGAAGTCTTTTTTATCAATATGTTGCCAGTAACTTTTCAATTGATGACCATCAACATTATTTCGACCACAACCATAGCAATGACTTAATTCTTCTGGGTAGCAATCTTGAAAAGCTTTTTTGTCCATGTTAATTCCTAATAGTTATTTTTAATTAATTGCTCGAAGATCATCAATCACTTTTCCATCATCTGCTAAAGATCCTAAAGCAACAAGCTCAATAGATCCTGTTAATTTTGTCACTTTTTTCAATGTTGTACTAATGTTTTCAATTACACTTGAGGTATCCTCTTCAGAATAGCCACTAGTATCTAACTCACATTGTAAATGCATTTGGTCATTAAAATTAACTTGAGTCACTGACAAACGCATTTTAGCGATATTAGGAAAGACCTTTCTAACCTGTTCTATTTGTTCTGCGTGTACAAACATACCTTTAACTTTGGTGGTTTGATCCGCGCGACCTAGCCAACCTTTAATGCGCATATTGGTGCGACCGCAAGAACTTTCACCTGATTTAACTGCCGATAAATCTCCTGTAGCAAAGCGGATCAAAGGGTAATCAACATTGAAACTCGTCACGACAACCTCACCAACTTCACCGTCAGAAACTGGCTCTAATGTACCTGGACGGACAATTTCTACGAGTATATCTTCGGCGATAATAAGACCATCATCACATTTTGATTCAAAGCCAATAAGGCCAACATCTGCACTGGCATAAGCTTGTAATGTATCAATTCCAGCTGCATTAAATTCTGCTCTTAAAGCTTGAGGCAGTGCTTCTCCTGTTACTAACGCTTTAGTCACACTAGAAATATCTCTATGTTCAGTACTTGCGTTATCTAGTAATATTTTTAAAAATGATGGCGTTCCACAATACCCGTGCGGCTTTAAGCGTTCAATAATATCAAGCTGCTGATCTGTTTGCCCTGGACCTGCTGGAATTACCACACAGCCACAAGCTCTAGCGCCAGAATCTAAAATAAATCCACCGGGAGTTAAGTGATAAGACAAACAATTTTGTACTATATCGCCCGTTCTAAAGCCTGCGGCATAAAAAGCCTGCCCCACGCGCCACCAATCATCAGTAGTATTTTCAGGATCATAAATAGGTCCCGGCGATTGGAAAATCCTGCCTATATTAGCTGTTTTCGCATTTAAACCACCAAAAGGTGTATTTTTTGCTTGTAAATGTATGAGATCTGATTTTCTAGTAATAGGTAACTGCGCTAACAACTCACGATCAGTAATTTTATCAGCATCTATGTGCTGTAAAATTTGATTATAATGCTGACATTCTTGTTTAGCATAGGTAATAAATGCGGGTAAACGCTCCAATAAAGACTGCTCACGCGACTGTGGGTTTTGGCACTCTTTTTCATAAAAAAATTGTTTCATGGTAACTCGTTAACGTTAAGTATTCTGATAAATGACTAACTGCTGATCGTAAGGTTTTATAGCCAACGCTTACGTCGCTTATACGATTTTAAGTTTTTAAAGCTTTTACGCTCTTCGTTTCCGCCACCTAAATAAAACTCTTTTACATCTTCATTGCTAAGCAGTTGTTCTTGAGTCCCATCAAGTACAATTTTACCTGACTCCATAATATAACCATAGTCAGCAGCCCTTATTGCATAGTTAGCATTCTGCTCAACCAACAACATGGTAATACCTTGATCTTGATTGATTTTTTTAATAATACCAAATACTTCTTTAACTAATAGTGGTGATAAGCCCATTGATGGCTCATCTAAACAAATCATTTTAGGGCGAGCCATTAATGCTCTACCTATGGCTAACATTTGTTGCTCACCACCCGATAAGTAACCCGCTAACCCCGTACGCTCTTTTAAACGAGGAAAATAATTAAATACCATTTCAAGATCTTGGTTTATTTGTGAATCATTACGCGTATAAGCACCAAGTTTTAGGTTTTCGATTGAGGTCATATCTTCAATAATTCGACGACCTTCCATCACCTGAATTAAACCACTACGAACGATATCTTCCCCATTTTTGCTATCAATACGTTCACCCATAAAGGTGATATCACCTTTAGTTACTTCACCATATTCACTTTTAAGTAAGCCTGAAATCGCTTTCAGTGTTGTTGATTTTCCTGCACCATTAGGTCCAAGTAAGGTTACAACGTCGCCTTCTGGTACGTCTAATGTCACCCCTCGAAGCACTTGAATTACTTCATCGTAAACCACTTCAATGTTGTTAACCGATAACATGGGTGAAGCCGTTTGAATTTTTGCTGCCGCCTGAGACATATATATACTCCGTTGAAAATTTTCTATTTGCCTAACAGTGTATTAGGCAAAACCCTCTAAATAATTGGTACAGCAACGACGACAATGCCGCTGCTGTGTCAAGTATGACGAGGATTAATAACCTAACCAGTCATCACGACGTTTTAGTGTAACTTGTGATACTTGTTCAATTTTAATATCACCGCCGTTATAATTACCTTTATAAATATTCACTTGGTTAATACCACGGTGATCTTCA
>JADGDH010000265.1 GCA_016745015.1 Colwellia sp. | reverse complement strand
ACTTCTTTTTATTATCGCTTACCCCTAATAATCCAAACTCCTTAATGTCTAATCTGTGGGCAAAAGCCCTTGATCTTGACCAGCTCTTACAAAAAAAAGGCCCTTGATCTCTAATCCGTGAAAATCCGCGAGAAAAAAACATCTTTCAATAAAACTACTATCTTTAATTAAAATTAGCTAAGATAATCACATGATTAAATTCACTAAAAATACTGTGTTAAATAAAATTCAACAATTAGCCAATGAAAATACAGCAATTGAAGTTTTATGGTTATACGGCTCTAGAGCAAGACAACAAGCAACAGAAAAAAGTGATTACGATTTAGCTATTTGCTTTAAAGACTATATTGAAGATCCAATAGACAGACGCCTAAGACCTGAATTGTTAGCACTAAAGTGGCAAAAAGCATTAGGTATATCCTTATCAATAGTTGATTTTAATCAAGCCTCACTACCTTTAGCTTATACAGTAGTACAAGATAACTTTTTAATATTTTCTTCAAATGATTACCGCCGAATGGTTGAAGAACAAAAAGTTATGTCTAAATGGGAAATAGATCACCTTTACCACAGGAAACACTATGCTTGAAAATTACGTTGACGCTATTCAAGAGCACGTAAATGAATGTGTTGAAGATTTAGACAGTATCAACAAATTATTAAAAGAGCGGTCTTGGACAAGAGTAGAGCGAAAAGGGGCTGAACGGTTATTACAAGTATTGGTTGAATCTTGTATTGGACTTGCAAAACACTGGCTAAAGCAACAAAGCAAGGTTTTACCCAGTGATGCCTATTCTGTTTTTGAGAAATTAACAGAACTGCAACTTATTTCACCTGATAGCACGGTAGAATGGCAAAGAGTTATCGGAATGAGAAATGCAATAGTGCATGACTACCTAAATTTAGATGAAAAAGTTATCAAAGCAGTAGTAGTAAATAAAATGTACTTAACACTACAAAAATTTGCAATAAAGGTAAGTGAAAAGCTAAATTAACCAATATCAATACATTAAACTCAAATTATAAATTTGAGTAAATAGACCTTATCTCTTACCAAAAAAGTCTATATTCTTAATTTGAGCAAATCCGCGTAAATCTGTGGGCAAAAATTCCTTGACCTTGCCCAGCCCTTACAAATCCAATCTCTTAATGTCTAATCCGTGAAAATCCGCGCGAATCTGTGGGCAAAAAGATTTCTTGACCATCCCTAGCCCTTACAAAACCAATCCCTTAATGTCTAATCCATAAAATTCTGTGAGAAAAATAAGATCATGTTATTAAAATTGTTGCCGTATTAGATACTAGTAAAAACCTGCATGAACAAGAATAAAACTGAAATAAATTTAAAGGGAAAGTAACTTAGCTCGTTTTGTTCACTTAAACAAAAGATGCAAATATACATCTTTTTATTGTTTTTATACAAAAAGTCATTTATATTCATCATATATATAAGCTTTCGAAGTGATGACAATGGAAAATACTGAATTAGGTCAAAATATAAAAGAACTGCGTAAGAAAAAAGGTTGGACGCAAAAACAACTTGCAGAATTTTCTGTTTTAGATAGAACGACCATAGGCTCTCTTGAACGTGGAGATTATTCAGATCTTGGCATTCGAAAGATTCAAAGGGTGCTGTTGCTACTAGGGAAATCTTTAACGCTAACAGATATTGGCTTACCAACCTTAGATGAACTTAAGAGATAAATATGGCAAATATAGATGTTTATTTAAACAAGCAACTTAATGGTAGATTAGCAAAACAATCAGATAAAGCTGTTTATAGTTTTTCTTTGGATACTCAAGAAGCACTTTCTTTGACCATGCCAATTCGAACAGAAAGTTATAGTTTTAGCAATTTACACCCCATATTTCAAATGAACTTACCTGAAGGACATTTACGCCTGGCAATAGAACGTGCAACCGCTAAACAATATGGAAGTGACGACCTCAGCATGTTGGCAATATTAGGTACAAATCAAATAGGGCGTTTAGGTTATGCTATTGCAGGCAATAAATTAATTCAACCCCCTAAGCAAC
>JADGDH010000264.1 GCA_016745015.1 Colwellia sp. | reverse complement strand
TCAAAATACCAATGTTGAAGGTATATATGCTGTTGGCGATAACACAGGACGAGCGCAATTAACCCCTGTTGCTGTGGCCGCAGGCCGTCGCTTATGTGAGCGCTTATTTAATAATAAACCAGATGAACATTTAGATTATTCAGGCATTGCCACCGTAGTTTTTAGCCACCCTGTTATAGGAACAGTAGGTTTAACTGAAAGCGAGGCGGTTGCTGAGTATGGTGAAGATAATATTAGTGTTTATAATTCACAATTTACCGCACTTTACCAAGCCATTACCGAAGATTATCGTGACCCTACACGGATGAAGCTTATTTGTGCAGGAAAAGATGAAAAAGTAATTGGCTTACATAGTATTGGTTTTGGTAGTGATGAATTATTACAAGGTTTTGCTGTAGCGATGAAAATGGGTGCAACTAAGGCTGATTTTGATAATACTATTGCTATTCATCCTACTTCAGCTGAAGAATTTGTTACTCTTTAGATTTTACTCTGGAAATTAAATCAAACCTTACATGCAGTAACAAAGATAAATAAGATGAATTACGGTTAGTTTTAAAAAATACTTAAGAAAGGAAATCACATGGCATTATCAGTTTATAAAAGTATATCTGAACAAGATCTTATTCAAAAAATTAATAATCGTGAGTGCTTTATTGCCACCATAGAAGGAGGCGCATTTACACTTAAAATTGAAAAATACCTTCCTGCCATGTCGGCCGCTATACATAATGGTGGCAAGCTTCGAGAGGAGTTAACTGAGAATTGTTTACTGGATCAATCTCAACGTTATTACGAAGAAGATCCCCACACAGGTAGTTTTATTGCAGAGCAAGCGATCACGTTAATTGCTAACGATTCTCGCTATGAATATGATTTAAACCGTAAAACTGATGAGTGTGTTTATGAAACCGCATGGGGAGTTGACGTTTGGAAAACGCCATTAAGCTTAAAAGTTATTGAAAAAAGTAAGGCTAAACACGCACAGTTTTATCGCATTGTTGGCGCGATAGTTGAAGCATTACAAGCTGATTTTGGCCAATGTATTGTTTATGATAACCATTCATACAACTATAAAAGGCATGAACGCCAAGACCTACCCGTATTAAACCTAGGTACAACGTCGGTTAAAAGTGAAAAGTGGCGTCCAGTAATTGATCGTTGGTTAGCTAACTTACAAGCCATGCAGGTTGATGGTATTGAAGTAACAGCCGCTGAAAATGACATCTTTTTTGGCAAAGGGTATTTAGCTGCTTTTTGTCATGGAAATTATGACAATGTATTGGTTTTAGCAACCGAAGCAAAAAAAGTTTTTATGAACGAATTAACTGGTGAAGCCGACCCTATTGTACTGCCGTCATTGCAAAAAGCGTATAACGCGAGTATTGCCAAACATACGTATTATTATCTTAATGAATTCCTTAAATAATACCTCCTTATGGGCATGTGTGTCTGTAATTTCTATCAGTGTTTCAGCTGTGCTTTTACTTGCTGGTTGTGAGTCTAAAAACACCACTAATATATTAGAAATACCTATGATTACTGATATAGATAAAACGGTTAATTACTATAATATTCATCATCCTGTTATTGGTAGAAAAGGCATGGTGGTTAGTCAAAGTGAGCTAGCTAGCGATATTGGTGCCGACATTTTGCGCCAAGGGGGAAATGCTGTTGATGCTGCGGTTGCTGTAGGTTATGCCTTAGCGGTTACTTTACCTCGCGCGGGAAACTTAACGGGTGGTGGCTTTATGTTGGTGCATTTAGCCGAGCAAAATAAAACTATTGCAATAGACTATCGCGAAATGGCACCCAAGGCAGCTTTTGGTGATATGTTTCTTGATGATAAAGGTGATGTGGATAACACTAAAACATTAGAAACGTTGGCCGCAGCGGGCGTACCTGGCACGGTTGCTGGCTTTGAGTATGCCTTGAAACATTATGGCACTATGGAATTAAAGCAGTTAATAAAACCAGCATTAGCCATAGCTCAACAAGGCTTTGTTGTTAGTGATGATATGGTGCGTATTATTAAAA
>JADGDH010000123.1 GCA_016745015.1 Colwellia sp. | reverse complement strand
TCCCAAATAATGAGAAGCGCTTAAATAAATATATCAGTGAATCTGGTTTTTGTTCTCGCCGTGGTGCGGATAAATTAATTGAAGCTAATCGTGTCACTATCAATGGTAAATTGCCAGAGCTAGGCACTAAAGTTCAAGTGGGGGATGAGGTAAAAATTGACGGTAAGTTAATTGCTGCCAGTGCAAAAAACAAGTCTGATCGTATTTATATCGCTTATAACAAACCCATTGGCATTACCTGTACTAGTGAAGACCATGTACGCGGTAATATTATTGAGGCTATTGGTCATAAAGAGCGTATTTTTCCCATTGGTCGTTTAGATAAACCTTCAGAGGGTTTAATATTCTTAACCAGTGACGGTGATATTGTTAATAAAATTTTACGTGCTGAAAATGCGCACGATAAAGAATATATTGTTACGGTAGACAAGCCTATTAGTGAACGTTTTATTGAGCGAATGTCTCGGGGTGTACCTATTCTAGGCACTATCACCAAACCTTGTATTGTACGCGTGAACAGTCGTTTTGTGTTTACTATTATTTTAACACAAGGGCTGAATCGTCAAATTCGCCGCATGTGTGAATATTTGGATTATGAGGTTAAAAAGCTAAAGCGCTCTCGTATTATGAGTGTTGAATTGGGCAGTTTAAAGTCTGGGCAATGGCGTGATTTAACCCAAGCTGAAATGGATGAAATTAATCAAGCGGTGGCAGGCTCAAGTAAAACAGCTAGTGAAAATATTACTCATGCCAAAGAAGCTAAAAGCACGAATAAAATTAACCCTTGGCTAAAAAGAAGATAACTTATACCCACGCTACCTTCTAATATTTGTGTTATACCCACTGAATTAATAAAATAATTATTAATCAATATTAGCTAGAGATACCTTTTAACTTTGGTGATAATTCATCTAATACTTGAAGGTCATCAATGGTTGAAGGGATATCAATTTCTTGACCATCAATCATTTGTCTTAAGGTTTTACGTAATATTTTTCCTGAACGTGTTTTAGGTAAGCGTTCAACAATGATTAATCCTTTTAAAGAGGCTATAGCGCCTATTTCTGCACGAACTTTACTTTTCAGCGCGCTAATCAAAGCATCATCACTTTCTTCAACACCATTTTTAATAACGACTAAGCCAAAAGGGACTTGTCCTTTTAACGTATCATGAATACCTATTACGGCACATTCAGCAACGGCTTTATGACCCGATAGCACTTCTTCCATCTCACCTGTTGATAAACGATGACCCGCAACATTAATTACATCATCGGTTCGCCCCATAATAAATAAGTAGCCTGTTTCATCAATGTAGCCGCCATCACCAGTAACATAATAGCCGGGATGAGTTGATAAATAGCTTGATTTAAAACGCTCATCATCTTGATATATAGTTGCTAAACACCCTGGCGGCATTGGCAGCTTTATAGCAACAGTACCTTGTTGATTTGCAGGTAGTGCTTTGCCATAGGCATCTAAAATTTCAACATTAAAGCCAGGTACAGGGAAACCTGCTGAGCCTGCTTTGGTCGGCATTAATTCAGTACAGGTATCATCGGTAAATGGTGTACTGGCAATTGCCCAACCTGTTTCTGTTTGCCACCAATGGTCAATAACAGGGAGTTGTGATTTTGCACTTAGCCAATGATAAGTTGCAGGATCTAGACGCTCTCCTGCTAAATATAAACGTTTCAAGTGAGATAAATCATAGTCATTCATTAACGCGCCATCAGGATCTTCTTTAGCAATAGCACGAAAAGCTGTTGGTGCACTAAAAAGTGCGTTTACTTTGTATTCTTCACATACTCGCCAAAAAGCACCTGCATCAGGTGTTTTAATCGGTTTTCCTTCATATAAAATAGTACTACAACCAGCCATTAACGGTGCATAAACAATATAAGAGTGGCCTACAACCCAACCGACATCTGAAGCGGCCCAAAAGGTATCGCCTGCCTTCATACCGTAAATATTTTTCATACTATAAAGCATGGCAACCGCATGGCCGCCATTATCGCGTACAACACCTTTCGGTTTTCCTGTTGTTCCTGATGTGTAAAGAATATAAAGTGGGTCGGTACTTTTAAGGCTAACAGGGGCAATGCCTTTAGCTGTATTCATCAGCACCTCCCAATTATAGTCTCGATCACTATTCATAGGGACATTTAACTGCTCTCTTTGATAAATAATACAGCTGCTAGGTTTATGTGTTGCTAATTCTATCGCATTATCAAGCAATGGCTTATAAGGAATTACTTTTTCAATTTCAATACCACAACTAGCACTAACAATAACTTTCGGCTCTGCATCATTAATGCGAATAGCCAGCTCTTTTGCGGCAAACCCACCAAATACTACTGAATGAATTGCGCCAATACGAGCACAAGCTAACATTGCAATGGCGGCTTGGGGGATCATTGGCATATAAATAAGCACACGATCACCTTTTTCTACTTGCTGTTTTTGTAGTACCTCAGCAAATTTTGCTACTAATTCTGTTAGTGCTGAATAGGTGAAAGTTTGTTTAGAATTAGTCACAGGAGAATCATAAATAAGTGCAATTTGCTCGCCTCGGCCTTGTTCAACATGATAATCAAGAGCAAGGTAGCTCGTGTTCAGTTCTCCATCAGCAAACCAATCTGTCCATTCGTTATTATTTGTCGACAATATACTATTAGGCTCTTTACGCCAACAAACAAGCTTTGATTGCTTGCTCCAGTAGCCTTCTGTTGAGTTTGCTGCCTCTTTTTGTTGATCTGTAAAGCTCATGAGATGCCCTTAATAAGTTGTAATCTATATCTGTACTATAAAAGTGTCGACAAAATAAACCAATTAGACCTTAGGCTAATTATAAGTATTGCAACCATTGTATAGTAATCTTGTATTTAATTAATTTGGCATTTTTATTAATGTTCTCTATTGAGCAGCGTTTGAATTTAGGGCACTATTTGTACAGATATTTAAACCTTACATCATTGCTGGCATTAATCAGATCAGTACAACCAATATTTAAATTAACGACTCATAACATTGTTGGAGTCGACAAGGAATATAATGAAACCTAATGTAAAACCAGAAAACCCCAATTTTTCTTCAGGCCCTTGCACTAAACGTCCTGGTTATGACCTTAGCTCACTAAACATTGACAGCCTAGGTCGTTCTCATCGCAGTAGCATAGGTAAAGAACGCTTAAAAAAGGCTATTGATGAAACTTCACGATTATTAAATTTGCCACAAGGCTATAAAGTAGGAATTGTACCAGGCTCTGACACGGGCGCTATGGAAATGGCGATGTGGTCATTATTGGGTCAGCGCCCAGTTGATGTTTTTGCTTGGGAATCTTTTGGATCTGGTTGGGTAACCGATGTTGTTAAACAATTAAAACTTGAAGATACACGTGCATTTGTTGCTGAATATGGTCAATTGCCAGATTTCACACAAGCGAACCCTGATAAAGATACTATTTTCACTTGGAATGGCACAACCTCAGGTGTAAAACTTGATAATGCAGACTGGATAAGCGATGAACGTACAGGGTTAACTATTTGCGATGCCACCAGTGCAGTTTTTGCTATGGATATTGATTGGAATAAAATTGATGTAGCTACCTTTAGCTGGCAAAAAGTACTTGGCGGAGAAGGGGCGCACGGTATGTTAATTTTAAGCCCAAGAGCAGTAGAGCGCCTTGAGTCTTATACGCCAGCATGGCCATTACCTAAAGTATTTCGTTTAACAAGCAAAGGTAAGTTAATTGATGGTATTTTCAAAGGTGCGACTATCAATACGCCATCACTTTTATGTGTTGAAGACTACCTTGATGCCTTGTCTTGGATTGAAAACATTGGCGGCTTACCTGCTGCTATTGAGAAAAGCGAAAGCAATTTACAGGTTTTAGCTGAATATGTTGCCGAGAATGATTGGATAGATTTCTTAGCGCAACGCTCTGAAATTTGTTCAAACACTAGTGTTTGTTTTCAATTAAAAGCAAGTGATGAACAAATTAAAGCCATGATCAAACTATTGGCTGATGAACAAGTTGCTTTTGATATAGGCGCGTACAAAGACGCCCCTTCTGGTCTACGAATCTGGTGTGGTGCAACGGTTGAAAAATCAGATGTTGTTGCCTTGTTGCCTTGGTTAACGTGGGCGTATCAAGAAGCTACGGCGTAACTAATCAAACTCGTTAGTACTTAGTCACTATTTAGCTATTTAATTACTGAGCTATTAGCGAGCTTTTCATGAAATATAGCACCATAAGGTATATTTCATGAAAAGAGTTAAGCGAAACAATTAATTACAATAAGAACTCATTAAATTTTCATAATAATAATTAAGAGTAACTAATGAAAAAAATCAGAACATACAACAATATTGCAGCAAAAGGTTTAAATAAATTCCCACAAAACAACTATCAAGTATCTTCTGCTTGTGAAGAGCCCGATGCCATTTTATTACGTAGTCATAAATTACATACTGAAACACTACCTAATTCGGTTTTAGCTATAGCGCGTGCTGGTGCTGGCGTTAATAATATTCCTGTTAGTGATTACACACCACAAGGTATTGTAGTTTTTAATACCCCTGGTGCAAATTCAAATGCAGTAAAAGAATTAGTACTAGCAAGCTTGTTGTTAGGCTCTCGTGGTATTACTCAAAGTATGCGTTATGTTGACTCTTTAGTCTCAGAAACAGATCCTGCAGCGCTCCATAAAAAAGTTGAAGCAGGTAAAAAACAATACGGTGGCAGTGAGCTTGAAGGTAAAACGTTAGGCGTGGTAGGTTTAGGCGCTATTGGCGCTAAAATTGCCAACTTGGCGTTAAGTTTAGGCATGAAAGTAATAGGTTATGATCCTAAATTAAGCGTTGAAGCGGCATGGCAATTATCATCAAGTGTTACTCGTGCAGGAAATTTAAATTCGTTATTAGCGCGTTCTGATTTTATTACTTTGCATGTACCTGTGTTTCCAGCAACCTTAGGCTTTATCAATGAAAGTGCATTTTCAGCTATTAAAGAAGGTGCGCAATTAATTAATTTAGCCCGTGGTGAATTAGTAGACGAAAGTGCGGTAATTGCTGCGTTAGACTCGGGTAAACTAACGCGTTATATTGCAGATTTTCCCAGTGAAGCATTAATTGCTCATGAGAAAGTCGTACTATTTCCTCACTTAGGTGCAAGCACTGTGGAAGCTGAAGAGAATTGTGCCGTGATGGGGGCAAATCAATTAGTCGATTTTCTTGATAATGGTAATATTATTAATTCAGTGAACTTTCCAGCAGTATCAATGGAGCGCACTACGGGTTATCGAGTAACCTTTGCTAACGACAATGTACCGAAAGTATTAGGCACAGTTTTAAACTTATTGGCTGATTTAAACATTAACGTATTTGACATGGTGAATAAGAGTCGTGACGAAATTGCTTACACTATTTTAGATATGGAGCAAGAACCAACAGTACATTTGCTTGATAAAATTTCAAATGTTGAACATGTTTTTCATGTAAGAAGTGTTTAATCCGTTTGGTAGTGAGTTTAATATAAAAAACCTCACAGCGTTCGTGAGGTTTTTATTTTCCTAATTGAATTGAATTGAACTAACTCAATAATGGTTTTAAAAAGCGTGCAGTATGTGATGTTTCATGTTGTGCTACTTGCTCAGGCGTACCCGTTACTAAAATTTCACCCCCACCAGCGCCGCCTTCAGGGCCAAGGTCAATTACCCAATCAGCCGTTTTAATCACATCAAGGTTGTGTTCAATAACAACAATAGTATTACCGTGATCACGTAAACGATGGATAACATGCATCAATTGTTTAATATCGTGAAAATGCAAACCTGTGGTTGGTTCATCTAAAATGTATAAGGTTTGGCCGGTATCTCGTTTTGATAATTCTTTAGACAGTTTAACGCGTTGAGCTTCACCACCCGAAAGCGTAGTCGCTGACTGCCCTAATTTAATGTAGCCTAAACCGACATCAAGCAGGGTTTGTAGTTTACGTTTTACGGCTGGAATGGCATTAAAAAATTCAAAGGCATCTTCAATAGTCATGTCTAATACTTCATGAATATTTTTGCCTTTGTAGAGCACTTCTAACGTTTCGCGGTTATAACGTTTACTTTTGCAAACATCACAAGGTACATATACATCAGGTAAAAAGTGCATTTCTACTTTGATTAAACCATCACCTTGGCAAGCTTCACAACGACCGCCTTTTACATTAAAACTGAAACGTCCGGGTTTATAACCACGTGAACGAGATTCTTGTGTGGCAGCAAAAATATCACGAATAGCGGTGAATATACCTGTGTAAGTGGCGGGGTTTGAACGTGGTGTTCTACCAATAGGGCTTTGATCAATATCAATAACTTTATCAAGATGCTCTAAGCCAGAGATAGACTTATACGGTGCAGGCTCATCAAGCGTCGCGCCATTTAGTTCAATGTGGGCAAGCTTGTATAACGTATCATTAATTAGGGTTGATTTTCCTGAGCCTGAAACACCCGTAACGCAGGTCATTAAGCCGTTGGGGATAATTAAATCAACGTTTTTTAAATTGTTGCCGCTAGCACCTTTTAATTCAACAATGTTCTTCTTATCAAACGGGTGGCGTTTTTTAGGTATTTCAATTTTTTCTACGCCAGATAGGTACTTACCCGTAAGTGAGTCCTTACAATTTAAAATATCATCTACTGTGCCTTGGGCGATAATTTCACCGCCATGTACACCAGCACCAGGGCCTATATCAATAACAAAATCGGCAGCGCGAATGGCATCTTCATCATGCTCAACCACAATAACAGTATTACCTAAATCGCGTAAGTGAATCAGGGTACTTAACAAACGTTCGTTGTCTCGTTGATGTAACCCGATAGATGGTTCGTCAAGTACATACATTACGCCCACTAAACCAGCACCTATTTGACTAGCTAAACGTATACGTTGTGCTTCACCACCAGATAGCGTGTTTGCACCGCGAGATAAATTTAAATAATTTAAACCAACGTTAACTAAAAAGCCTAAACGTTCATTAATTTCTTTTAGAATCTTTTCAGCAACTTGTGCTTTTTGCCCTGTTAACGTTAAGCCCTCAAAGAAAGCCAATGCATCGCTAATGGCAAATTCTGCTACAACAGGTAATGGTGTATCGGCAATAAATACATTGCGCGCTTCTAAGCGTAAACGGCTGCCATTACAGTCAGGGCAATGTTGACTATTTAAATATTTAGCTAACTCTTCTCGCACAGCGTTAGATTCAGTTTCTTTATAGCGGCGCTGCATATTGTTGATTATGCCTTCAAACGGGTGTTTGCGCAGAACGACATCGCCGCGATCATTCATGTATTTAAATTCAATTTCTTGTTTGTCACTTCCATAAAGCACAATATTGCGTGCTTCATCAGTTAACTCTTTAAAAGGTACATCAACAGAAAAACTATAGTGCTCAGCTAGCGCTTGTAACATTTGAAAATAATAAAAATTGCGTTTATCCCAACCACGTACCGCACCACCAGCAAGGCTTAATTCGTTATTGGTGATAATACGAGTGCTATCAAAGAATTGTTCTATTCCTAAACCATCACAAGTTTGGCAGGCTCCTGCAGGGTTATTGAAAGAGAATAAGCGTGGCTCTAACTCTTGCATGCTATAGCCACAATGTGGGCAGGCAAAGTTGGCAGAAAACAGTAACTCTTCTCTGTTTGGTTCATCCATAAACGCCACTTTTGCTGAACCCGCAGTTAATCCTAAAGTGGTTTCAAATGACTCAGATAAACGCAATTGAATATCAGGGCGTACTTTTAAGCGATCAACCACTACTTCAATAGTATGTTTTTTGTGTAACTCTAGCGTTGGAGGATCAGACAAGTCGCATACTTCACCGTCAATACGGGCGCGAATAAAGCCTTGTGCGGCTAAGTTGTCGAGTAATTTAACATGCTCACCTTTACGGTTTTGCATTACAGGTGCAAGCAGCATGACTTTAGTGCCTTCTTCAAGCGCTAAAACTTTGTCAACCATTTGTGAAACGGTTTGTGCTGCTAAGGGTTGTTTATGTGTTGGACAACGAGGCTCACCAACACGTGCATATAATAAGCGCAAATAATCATAAATTTCGGTAATAGTACCAACCGTTGAGCGTGGATTATGTGACGTAGATTTTTGCTCAATAGAAATAGCGGGTGATAAGCCTTCGATGTGATCAACATCGGGTTTTTCCATTAACGATAAAAATTGGCGAGCATAAGCTGAAAGTGATTCAACGTA
>JADGDH010000263.1 GCA_016745015.1 Colwellia sp. | reverse complement strand
CATGCAAATATTAGTCCCCGTATGATAGGGAATAGAGCCTTTACAACAATCCATATTAAACCAACCATGTGAGTAATTTAAAATTATAAGTAATAACTGTCATAAACCTTACCCATAAAGTAAGTTACAGGTTAATGAAAAAGCGCTGTTTTGTACAGCGTTACTATAATTTAAATCTAGTTAGTTGTTCATTTAAATCGTTTGCCAAGGCAAGTAAATTCTCACTTACCTCTTTGCCCCGAATGGCATCTCCACTAGATTTTTCAGCAACATCACTAATATTAACAACATTAACATTAATTTCATCCGCAGCTAAGTTCTGTTGTTTAGCTGCATCTGAAATTTGACAGTTTAATTCATCTAATTCTTTTATTTCTGCCGTGATATTAACCAGCAAATCAGCTACATTGGCAACATCATCAGCTTTTTCATTCGCTTGTTGACTGGCATCATTCATAGATTTCACTGCAACTGTAGCATCCAGCTGTAAGCCACCTATAGTAGATTGTATTTGATTAATAGACTCACGAGTGCGAGTAGCCAAAGAGCGTACTTCATCAGCAACAACGGCAAAACCACGACCTTGCTCTCCTGCTCGTGCGGCTTCTATTGCAGCATTTAATGCTAGTAAATTAGTTTGTTCTGCAATGGAAGTAATAACTTCAAGAACACTACTTACTTCATTCGTTTTATTACTAAGCTCGGTGATCATACTGGTATTATCAATCACTTTATCTCGCAACTCGTCTATACCCACTTTTGCCTGTTTTACTAAGGACAACCCTTTTGATGCTCGTTCACTTGCTGAAACTGACTTATCTGCTGCTCTTTGAGTATTATGTTGCACTTCATTGGCAGAAGCATCTAATTCATTTATAGCGGCTGCCACAAAGTCAGTACCATTTTTTTGTTCTAACACTGCTGCTCTTGTTAATGACGAAATCTCATCAACATTCTGTGCAGAAATAGTGAGTTTGTTAGTCGCATCAGATATAGATAAAAAACTTTGTTTGAAAGTATTCATCATGCCATTCAATGCCGAACTTACCGCACCCAACTCATCATGATGACAAATATTAATTTCTTTGTTTAAATCAAGGTGTTCTTCAACATCCCCAATAGTTTGCTTTAATCCTTGTAACCTAACAAACACTAATTTTTTCAAAGTAAAGCTCAAGAATCCAAAACTAATAATAGTAATGATTAGTTGTAGTACTGTTGCTTTAGTAATTGAATTGAAAATAGCTTTATCAACGGTAGATAAGTCATAAGTTATTTTTACCGCGCCAAGAACTTCATTATTAGCGACTTGGTGACAAGTTAAACAATTAGTACCTCGGTAATTATCACTCGCTTTAATAGGCATGATAAAACTCATCATGCGTCTGCCACCTTCAGTAAACTTCTTAAATGCTTTAGTGCCTGATAATCCTTGACGTTCAAATGTTGATTTCGCACTTTGATCAGCATTACCTGCGCCAAAAACTTTAATTAAAGCAGGCGCGCGAAGAATACGCGCCTCTACAATATCATCTTGACTAACAATTTTATCTTGAATAAGTTGTCTATTAATAATAGTTCCCGTTAACATCATAGTATTAACTGAATCAAAATAATTAAGCGCTAAACTTTCTAAATTTTTCTCAACAAAGTACTCTGCCAATACCTTTTCATCATTATAGAAGAAAAAGACGGTTGTACTTAAAAAAACTAAAGCAATAGCAATTAACGCCGCATTAATTTTTTTAGCTAAAGACATATATTGAAACATAATATTTCCAAAATGTTTATACAAAAAAACATATTTACATAATATAACGCTCTTTCAGCAAGTAAATAAAAAGCTTAATATTTTAAAATTAACTTATCTATTATTACATATTTTCAAGGTACAATTTTCAGATAGCTTTAGGTTTTGATTTAACGTAATTCCAATTAAGAAAAGTACCTCAAAGTTAGTTTATCCAGTTGAATATTTCAAACTAAGACTCTTAAGTAATTTTTCATGAATTGAATCAAAAGAACCATTACTCATCACTACAATGCTATCTCCTGATT
>JADGDH010000262.1 GCA_016745015.1 Colwellia sp. | reverse complement strand
TTTCCAGTGAAAAATGAACAACCACCAGCAACTAATGCTGTTGTCATTGCGGCTGTTGTTGCGCCATAACGCAAAAATGATCGCCTTGAAATTGAATCTAAATTCATAAAATAATCCTGATACTAATTACATAAAGTCTTCTAGAAACCATGCAGCAAACTCGTGCCTGCCCTCAACATTAGCTTTACTGTAAATAACAGAAGCTTGTTGCCTAACTGTTTTTTCTTTTGTATTTCTTACGCCACTAATCTCTTTAAAGCTCAGTCCTTTTAACAACAACATCGCAATTTCTTGCTCACTTGAGGTAAGCGACCATTGCTTAAATTGGCTATGAATAACAACACTGTATTCATGTCGAGCATTGATCATTTCATCAGAAATATTTCTAAATTTATCATCTGAAATTAATAGCTCTTGTTTAAGTCTTGATATATTAGACGTTCTAGCACTTATATCCTTAATTAAAAATAGCGCACCAACCCCTGAAACTAAAACAATAATACTTTCAGAAAACACATGCCAACTTGGAACGCCTAAAGATATGTCTGTAAGCACATCAAAAAAATTCAGGCACATTATAACAAGTAAAACTATTGCTATGACTTTATCCCTCATAAACCCCTCTATTATCAAAAAGATATAATTACAATAGACATATGTACCATACTTAAAAAACAACAATAAAAATAGTAAAAGCTAACGTATGTCCAATGTTTAAACATCATTTAAAAGTAATAATTAAATCATAAAACTATTTTATAACGATTCAACTATATGACATTACTTCTTTTAAAAAAAACACCTAAAATTAATATATGCCAATATACGCTATTTTACTTTTTAATAGTTGTCCTAATTCAAATATCTACGGTAAATGCAAATGATGGTTTGAGCGTGATTGAACTTTCATCGTTAGGTGATTTTGAAGTAATATTTTCAGAAGTAGAAGAAGTTAAAGAAATAAAAGGGCAAAGTTTAATAGGTGAAGTTGGTTATATGCCAGGTGAAAGTTTTTCTGTGGCATTCCCATTTAACGTACAACGGATTAATTATCTAGTAAAAAATGGTAGCTTAGTCAAACAAGGAGATATTGTAGCATTTGTTGAAGGGTATGATGTACATCACTTTATTGATGAATATAAATCATCAAAAATATTATTAGAAATTCAAGAAAAGCATTTTCAAACGAATAAACAGTATTTCGAAAATAAAGCCATTAAAAGTTCACAATGGATAGAAATAACAAAAAGCTATTATGAAGCCAAACTAAACTTTGAACACCTTCAACATCTCATGTCTTTTTTATATATTGATAAAAATGAAAAAATCAGCCTAATAAGCCCTAAAGACGGGATAATACAGATACCAAACTTAATAGAGAGTAAACTAACTGGTGAACTTGCCTTTGAGGTATTAAATACTAATTCTATTAAAGTAAAAATTACTACACCACTTTTATTTTCCTCAAACTTATCCCATTTTGAAGTTAGCCCTACATGCACGCTTGGTGTTAATTATATTGAGAACATTGCAGATAAATTCCACCAGAGGTTATGGACAGAGCCGACATCAACAAACTGTAAATTAACGTTGGGCCAATCCATAAAAGTGACTCCAATTCAACATATTGATGGATTTAAAATTGCCAAGTCCGCCATTTTTGAATTTGAAAACAAAAATTATATTGCGATCAAAGTTAAAGAAGCTCTTTCTTTAATTCCTATCAATCTTATAGGTACAAGTGAAGGTGAGTATATTTTTACTACAAAAGAGAATATCGATACCAAACAGGCACTAATTAGCTCTGTAAGTATTCTTCAAGGAAGCTTACTTGGTTTAGGAGCAGAGTAAATGCTAAACCTATTCATTAAGTTTTCTCTTACACAACGCCTATTTGTTAGTATTCTCGTTCTGCTAGCGATGTTTGTTGGCGTGAAGTCTTGGTTAGCAATACCCGTTGATGCTTTTCCTGAAATATCACCAACTCAAGTAAAGATAGTACTTAAATTACCAGGCATGAATGCCTTAGAAATTGAATCTCAAGTGACACGTATTATTGAGACCGAA
>JADGDH010000261.1 GCA_016745015.1 Colwellia sp. | reverse complement strand
CAATCTTTGCCAATGCGATAGGGCTTGAAACTCATCACTGGCAATTTGAACACTTGTATTTGCATGCATAACGCCATCTTGATAAAAGAACACCCCAACAAGCTCAACGCCAGATTTAAGGGCTGTTTCAATATAATCAAGCGCTGTAACACTTAAATTACTATGGGGTGGTGTGGTAATAACCACAGCAAGTTTTTTCACTGCTTTAATCTCTATTAACAAACATTGTAGCTCTTTGACATCCTGCACATAAAAAAGCCCCGCATATGCGAGGCTTGATATTATAACGCTTTTTTATGAGACTAAAAGCTAATTAACTTAAGGCTTAACTTAAGGTTTAACTTAAGGTATTTATATACCTGCGTTAATCATCGCCACCAAGTACACCTAAAAGACTAAGTAGGTGAACAAAAATATTATAAATATTTAAATATAGTGAAATAGTCGCTCTAATGTAGTTAGTCTCTCCACCATTGATAATTCGGCTAGTATCGAACAAAATCAAACCAGACATAACCATAATAACACCAGCACTAATGGCTAATGACAAGGCTGGAATTTGGAAGAAGATGTTAGCAACCATAGCGACTAGCACTACAATTAAGCCTGTCATCAAGAAACCACCCATAAATGAGAAGTCTTTCTTAGTTGTTAACGCGTAACCTGATAAAGCGAAGAATATTAATGCTGTACCACCAAGTGCTTGCATTATGATTGCAGGGCCACCAGGCATTGCAGCGTATGCGTTAAGCATTGGCCCTAAAGAAGCGCCCATTAAGCCAGTAAAACCAAATATCCAGTAAACACCGCTAGCAGAGTCAGCTTTTTTATTAACAACAAACATTAAACCAAAAGCAACTAACATCATTACAAGCGCTGCCATGTGTGACAAGTTCATCGCCATTGAAACGCCAGCAGTTACCGCACTAAAAGCTAGTGTCATAGATAAAAGCATATAAGTATTTTTCAATACTTTGTTTATTTCAATTGCCGAGCTTTTACTCGCAGTTTGAAAATTCATATTAGTTTGCATAAAACTTCCTTTAAGAACTTAATTATTATTACATTATATAAGCTAAGATAAGGGCATTTTCGTAAAGTTCAAGTTATTTTCTTAACCTTAGCTAACGACCTTGTGACATATTATGACATGCTGTTTTTTAAATAGCTAGTTTAGGGCTGTTGATATCTATCAATAATTTGTTTCCTTTTGTAACATCCAAGGCTGTGGTCATTAACCATTCCACATGCCTGCATATGGGCATAACAAATAGTTGAACCAACAAACTTAAAACCACGTTTTTTTAAATCTTTACTCCACGCATCAGACTCAGGGCTTGTGGCAGCATAATCACTTAACTCATTACATTCATTTACAATCGTTTTATTATCGACAAACCCCCACATATAATTACTAAAGCTACCAAATTCGTGTTGAATATCAATGAACAATTTTGCATTGTTAATAGCAGCATTAATTTTACCGCGATTACGAATTATCGCTGAATTTAACATCAATTGTTCAACTTTTTCCTGATCATATTTTGACACAATATTTACATCAAAATTTGCAAATGCATCAAGATAACCTTGTCTGCGTTTTAAAATAGTGTACCAACTTAACCCTGCCTGAGCTGATTCAAGTATTAAAAATTCAAACAGTTTCTGATCATCATAAACTGGCTCACCCCATTCTTCATCATGGTATTTTACGTAATCTGACTTTGATGTATCAAGCCATGGGCAGCGACATAGTTCAATATTTTTTTGTTCTTCTACCATTTACTTACTCCTTTGGTTAGCTATGTATAGGGTTATTTGCTTGAAATAAAGACAAGCTGATTAATTTTTTAGCAAATAAACTTAAAACTAACATAATTTTTGAAATAGTACTTTACAACAGCTATAGGAGACTTTAATATTCGCCTCGTTCTCAAGCAAGCATTGTTTTACATGTTACTTGTTAACTTCAGGTGAGATGGCTGAGTGGTCGAAAGCACCGGTCTTGAAAACCGGCAAGGGTTTGTAGCCCTTCTAGAGTTCAAATCTCTATCTCACCGCCACATT
>JADGDH010000122.1:4737-8393 GCA_016745015.1 Colwellia sp. | reverse complement strand
TCCCTTAAACTAACTAAACTTGAATATATCTATGCTACCAAAAAAGTGACAACTGTGACTAGTCAATGTAAATCAAAAAATGACCAAATCAAGCATGTGAAATGTAATGATTGCTCTATGAATTCAGTTTGTCAGCCTGTGACAACAGCAAAACAATCAATAAATTTATCTGAGAGTTACTTACACAAAAGGATTGAGCTCAAAGTGCTTTTTCAGCAATCAGCACCTTTAACTGATATCTATGCTGTAACCTCTGGTGCATATAAATTATGTCAATACAATAATGATGGTGAAGAAAATGTGATTGGTCTGCGTTTTCCTGGCGAGCTTATTGGTGAAGATGCCTTATATTTACAAAAATATAATTATACTGCAACTGCAGTTGGTGACAGTTCAGTTTGTAAAGTTTCCGTTGAACAAATGACTTCTTGTGGTAAATTAGTGCCTGAAATTCAAAATAATTTTATTGAATTACTAAGCCAACAAAGTTATGTCAGACAAAGAAACTTTCAAGCATATATAGGTAAAAAGTCCGCAGATAGCTTATTAGCAGCATTTCTTTTAAATATTATCGAAAGAAACGCTGATTATACAGGTAACAATGATTTCATCAAATTACCCATCAGCCGAAATGACATTGCTAACTTTTTAGGCTTACGTAGAGAAACCCTAAGCCGTGTTTTCTCTAAATTTCAAAAAAATGCGTTAATTCAAGTACAAGGGAAAAAAATTCAATTGCTTGAGCAAAATGAGTTAAGTAAATTAGCTGGTTTTTAAAGCTAATATGTATTGTTAATTAGTTGTATTTGTTTAAATTTTCATTCTGCTAATTGGTGCCTTAATTCCCTATCACTTTCCTTATACCCATACAGTTTTTATGGTCAATAGGGTTTAAACTTGATCTATGTCAAATTTAAACAACTATAACAGTTGATTTATATCATCGCCAAGAGGTAAAATCACTTTGTATATAACACATTTAGTTACATCTTGTGACATATATCAATGCCATTTGGCAAACAAACAGAAATAGTATAAATATTATTCATTTTTCATTTACTAAATGAAAATGAAGTTAATAAAAACTATTCTTATTAATAATATCACTGCGGAATCCATAACATGACTCAAAGTAATACGTCAGCAGTAGACTACAACTTCGATGTTGTTCGTCAATTTACTGTGATGACTGTAATCTGGGGGATCGTTGGTACACTCGTAGGTGTGCTTATCGCGGCTCAATTAATTTGGCCTGCGTTAAACTTTGATACACCTTGGTTAACCTACTCTCGTCTTCGACCACTACATACCAATGCGGTAATTTTCGCTTTTGGTACAAGTGCTTTATTTGCCACCTCTTACTATGTAGTGCAACGAACTTGCCAAGCACAGCTATTCGGTGGCAAATTAGCATCATTCACCTTCTGGGGTTGGCAAGCGGTTATTTTATCAGCTGCTATTTCTTTGCCGTTAGGTTATAACTCAACTAAAGAGTATGCTGAATTAGAATGGCCAATTGATCTATTAATTACCATTGTTTGGGTTTGTTATGCAATCGTGTTTTTTGGCACCATAGTAAAACGAAAAACCTCACACATTTATGTTGCCAACTGGTTTTTTGGCGCTTTTATCATTACAGTGGCTATGTTGCATATTGTAAATTCAATGGTTATTCCTGTATCAGCAATGAAATCTTATTCATTATACCCAGGTGCTGTAGATGCCATGGTTCAATGGTGGTACGGTCATAATGCTGTTGGCTTCTTGTTAACTGCAGGTTTCTTAGGAATGATGTATTACTTTGTACCTAAACAATCAGAACGTCCAATATACTCGTACCGTTTATCTATTGTACATTTTTGGGCATTAATCTCTTTATACATTTGGGCAGGTCCTCATCATCTTCATTACACTGCACTTCCTGATTGGGCACAATCAGTAGGTATGGTTATGTCTATCGTATTATTCCTTCCTTCATGGGGTGGTATGATCAACGGTATTATGACGCTTTCAGGTGCTTGGCATAAACTTCGCACTGACCCTATATTACGTTTCTTAATTGTTTCACTTTCTTTCTATGGTATGTCTACCTTTGAAGGACCAATGATGGCAATTAAATCAGTAAATGCTTTATCACATTATACTGATTGGACTGTTGGTCACGTACATTCAGGCGCATTAGGTTGGGTTGCTATGGTATCAATTGGTGCTTTATATCACTTAATTCCTGTGCTATTTAATCAAGGTCGTATGTACAGTATCCGTTTAATCAACATCCATTTCTGGATACACACAACAGGTATTGTGCTTTATATTGTTGCTATGTGGATTTCAGGTGTTATGCAAGGTTTAATGTGGCGTGCTGTAAACACAGACGGTACATTAACTTATAGCTTTGTTGAAAGTTTAACTGCATCTTATCCATTCTATTTTATTCGTTTCTTAGGTGGTGTTCTCGTTGTGGCTGGCTTTTTATTAATGGCCTACAACATGTTTAAAACAATCGGCGCTAAAGACGGAAGTCTGAAAGCTGTTGAAGAAGCCTAAGGAGATCGACATGAAAAATTCACATGAAAAAGTCGAAAAAAATGTAGGCTTGTTTATGATATTTACTTTTTTGGCCGTTAGTATTGGTGGCTTAGTAGAGATTACACCATTATTTTTCCAAAAAGAATTAACAACACCTGTTGATAACCTAAAACCTTATACTGCACTGCAGATGGAAGGTCGCGATATTTATATCCGTGAAGGTTGTAATAACTGCCATAGCCAAATGATTCGCCCTTTCAGAGCTGAAACAGAACGTTATGGTCATTATAGTGTTGCTGGTGAACATGTATGGGAACATCCATTTTTATGGGGTTCTAAACGTACTGGTCCTGACTTAGCACGTGTTGGTGGTCGTTACAGTGACGATTGGCACATTGCTCATTTAACAGACCCTCGTTCAGTAGTACCAGAATCAAATATGCCTTCATATAGTTGGTTGAACACCGATACCCTTGATGGTGAAATGACAAGTAAGAAACTTGAGACTTTTAATTGGTTAGCTAGCAATCGTAGTCATAAAGATGAAAATGGCAATGCCATACCGCTGTATACACAAGCAGAAATTGATGGTGCTAAAGCAGCTGTAGAAGGTAAAACTGAAATGAGTGCCTTGATTGCTTACTTACAATCACTTGGTCACGCACTTAAGTAGCTACATTATGGATTACGGAACATTAAGAGGGCTTTTTGCCCTCCTTATATTGGCTTTATTTATTATTATTGTCGTTTGGTCATACTCTAAAAAGCGTAAAACATCATTTGATGAAATCGCTAATTCAATTTTAGAAAAAGAACAGCTACAAGATAATGATAATGAAAGTCATCTTAAAACAGATAGCAAACAGGAGACTAATAATAATGTCTAGCTTCTGGAATATATGGGTTTGGGTTCTTACCTTAGGCTCGCTAGTAGGTTGCTTTATTCTACTGCGTTGGTGCTTAAAGAACTTTACAGGCGTTGAAGAAGGTGGGTCAATGGGACACACTTTCGACGGCATTGAAGAGTTAAACAATCCTTTACCAAATTGGTGGAGTACATTTTTCTTATTAACCATTATTTGGGCTTTTATTTACATAGCCATGTATGGTTTAGGTAACTGGACAGG
>JADGDH010000122.1:0-4637 GCA_016745015.1 Colwellia sp. | reverse complement strand
TCAATTCGCAACGGACGCGCTGGTGTAATGCCTCCTTGGAAAGATATTTTAGGTAAAGAAAAAGTACATGTAATCAGTGCTTATATTTATTCTCTTTCTCAAGATTAAAGCATAAATCATAAAGTACAATGCGATTGAACTTTCGCTTACAAAAATAAATACACAAGGCCAATTAACTTATTGTTAATTGGCCTTTTTATTATTTTTTCAAACTCACAACAAAACTAGCCCACAGTAAATAAAAACGTTATAATACTAACTAATTATTTACAATTGATATATTATTTAACACTATGAAAAGATCTTGGTACCATGAGCCTTGGGCTTGGTTAGTTTTTATTCTTCCCTTTACTGCTGTTATTGCTGGTATTGCTACCTACATAATTGCTAACACAAATCCTGACACGCTTGTTGTAGGTGATTATTATAAAACAGGTAAAACAATAAATTTGCAAGTGGCTAAAGTAAAGCAAGCACAAAGATTAGGCATGCGCTTTGCTTTACAACTCGAAAATAAAGAACTTATAATAAAACCGACAGGAATAGAAAAAACTTTTCCTCTACTTAATGTTAATTTTTTTCACCCTACCCTTGAAAAGAATGATTTCTATCTTGCTTTAACACCTGACGGTAATGGTTACTTTAGGCATACTTTTGATAATGATATTTCTGGTAAATGGAAGATAACCATCACTCCATTTGACAATATCTCCGACACTAGTTGGAAAATTCAAGATACTATTAGCTTACCGCAATCTAACTTCATAGACATAATCCCTGACCCAACTAAAGCACAGTAAACTATGCCCAATTCTTGTTTTCATTGTAACGAGCCAATTCCACAAGGCATAAATCTTTACGTGAGCATTGACAAAAAAAAGCAACCTATGTGCTGCATAGGCTGTCAAGCTGTTGCACAAACCATTGTTGATAACAACTTAACTCAATATTATCAGTTTAGAACAGAGCCAGCTCAAAAAGGCACAGACTTAATACCTGAAGCGCTAAAAACGCAACAACATCAAAAAAATAAATTACTTGATGAAGAAGTACTTCAGAGTGAGTTTATTTATCATGACAAAGATTCAAAAGAAGCTATTTTAACTGTCGAAGGAATTAGTTGCGCGGCTTGTGCTTGGTTGATTGAAATGCAACTAAGCAAGCTAACAGGTATTCTCAAAATAAGTGTTAATGCCACAACACAACGAGCAACAGTGAAATGGCAAGATGACATTTTGCAGTTAAGTGATATCCTTAACGCCATTGAACATATTGGCTATATTGCCCTTCCCTTCAAGGCTAACGAAATAGAACAACGGAATAAGGCAATAAGCAAAGTGTTTATAAAACGCTTAGGCATCAGTGGCATTTTAATGATGCAAATTATGATGATTGCTGTTGGTTTATATTTTGGTGCTTTTTCAGATATGGCTGAGCATAATAAAATATATCTGCGTTGGATCAGCTTCATTTTGGCTATACCTGTTGTGTCATACGGTGCTTTCCCTTTTTACAAGGGTGCTATCAATGCATTAAAAATCAAACACCTGTCAATGGATGTACCTGTTTCCATTGCCATTATTTTAGCTTTCAGTGCAAGTGCATGGGCAACCATAACAAAGCAAGGCGAAGTTTACTTTGAATCTGTTTCCATGTTTACCTTCTTATTACTTATTGGTAAGTTTTTAGAGTTTCGTGCTCGCTCTTATGCTGCACAAACCTCTGCAAACTTATTAAAACTTATGCCTATGGTGGCCACAAGAATAAAGAACAGTAGCGAAGAGCTAGTCGCAGCTAAATTACTCAAAGTAGACGATCTCGTTTTAATCAAACCCGGGGAAATTATTCCCGCTGATAGTTTAATCATTCACGGTAATAGTCAAGTTAATGAGGCCATGCTATCAGGTGAACAAATACCCGTAGAAAAAACAGTAAATGACAGCATATTTGCAGGTACAATTAACGGCGACGGAAACCTCACTGTACAAGTAAAACAGCCTAGTAATCAATCTTTTTTAAGTCAATTAATTCGCTTAAGCGAGCAATCTCAAGCGCACAAACCTAAACTTGCACGCTTTTCTGATAAGGTAGCTCAATACTTTATTGCTATTATTTTAATTACCGCTATTGGCACAGCTATATATTGGCAACAACATTTACCGGAAGAAGCGTTTTGGATCACATTGTCTGTATTGGTTGCCACTTGCCCTTGCGCCTTATCTTTAGCAACGCCAACAGCCTTAACTTGCGCAACTACTCGGTTAAATAGCGATGGTATTATGGTAAAATCTTCTCATGTTATGGAGACTATGCCGATTATTGATTGTTTTGCTTTCGATAAAACAGGCACGTTAACAACAGGCGATTTTGTGATAGATAGAGTTGAAATAGCTCAAAGTAATATCAACGATCATGTTTATACAAGAAGGGAAGTATTAGCCATTGCAGCAGCTTTAGAGTCTCACTCGGAGCACCCTCTAGCAAAACCATTTATCCAATATCGTGACTTAAACATAAGCACGGAAGCAATAAAGGTTCATTCTGGGCAAGGTGTTATTGGTAGAATTAAAGACCAAAATTTTAGCATTGGCAAAGCAAGTTGGTTATTGGCATCTACAGAACAGAAAAAAAACAAATCAATAATAAATGCTTCTTGCGTGTTGGTTTCAGAAAATAAGCTTATTGCTGCTTTTTATCTTGTTGATAAAATAAGAGATGATGCTAAATCATTAATTAATAAACTCAATATTAGTCATCAAACATTAATGCTTTCAGGTGATAATCAAAATGCCTGTGAAAAAATAGGGCGCGAACTATCAATATCCCAGTGTTATGGAAACTTAAGCGCTACAGACAAAATGACAGTCATTAAAAAGCAGCAAGAAAACAACAAGAAAATAATTGCTATGATAGGTGACGGAGTAAATGACTCACCTGTATTTGGTGCTGCTCATGTTTCTATGGCTATGGGCTGTGGAACAGATATTGCAAAAAGTGGTGCTGATGTTATTTTATTAAACAATAAACTAGCAAGTATCAGCACATTAAGTCGTATTTCAATAAAAACCAAGCGTATTATTTTTCAAAACTACTTATGGGCCTTTGGTTATAATGCTATTGTATTACCTTTAGCTGTGAGTGGTTTTATTACACCTTATATGGCTGTTATTGGTATGTCTGTCAGTTCAATATTAGTTATCAGCAATTCACTGCGCTTACTGAAAAAGTAGCGTCCTGAAATTAAGAAGAAAGCAAGAGTAAAAAAATGAGTATTATTTATGTTTTAATTCCAATAGCAGTATTACTCACAGCCCTTGGAATCTATCTATTTTTTTGGGCCGTAAAAACAGAGCAATTTGATGATCTTGAAAAAGAGGGGATGAGTATTCTTTTTGATGAAGAAGACAAAAGTAATGAACTTCAAGTGACGAGTTGCGAAAACAAAGAAAATAAAAGTAACAAGTTACCCGTTTCAAGTAATAGGCATGTTAACAAGTGAACCTAGATTTATTATCTGCTTTTATTATTGGCCTACTCGGTTCAGGTCATTGTATTGCTATGTGTGGCGGTATTACTACTATGCTAACTTCTGCCTTACCGTCATCAAACAAATATCAAGAACAACAAATATCCGTTAATAATCAAAACATTCCAATTAAACATACTAGCAAAGCAATATTAGTTTTTTGTTACAACCTTGGCAGAATTAGTTCATACACGTTAATAGGTGCTATTGTTGGTTTCACTGGCTCTATTGCTGCAAAAAATATTGGAATGCCCCTTGCTGGCTTACGAATGTTTTCTGCCGTTTTTATGATTTTTCTCGGTTTATATCTTGGCCAATGGTTAATGTGGCTAAACCGCATTGAAGCATTAGGTAAGTATTTATGGCAACATATCTCTCCTTTAGCAAGTAAAGCTATCCCTGTAAATTCACCAATTAAAGCACTAACTCTTGGGGCTGTTTGGGGTTGGTTGCCTTGTGGATTAGTTTACTCAACATTAACTTGGGCATTAGCAAGTGGAAATATATTAACAGGCGCTAGTATCATGTTTTTTTTTGGTCTAGGTACCCTACCTGCCCTACTAACTATCTCTATGGGATTCAGTAGCATAAAAAGTAATCTAGCCAAACCTGCTTTAAGAAAAACAATGGCTTTAGTGCTAATATCCTTTGGTATTTATAGTTTTATTGTTGCATATCAACAAGTGTTCTAATACCATAGTCTAGTCCTAGAAATTAGAGTAAATACATTATTTTGTATTCACTCTAATTTTTCTAAAATAGTTGAGTAACATATGCCAAATAATAGCTGCCCTAATACACAGCATATTAACTGTCAAAACTGTAGTATTAGTGAGCTTTGTCTTCCTTTTACACTTAATGATCAGGAGCTCAATACTCTTGATGAAATAATTGAGCGTAAACGCCCTGTCCATAAAGGAGATAAAATATTCACTGATGGTCAAGAAATGCATGCTCTTTATGCTATTCGTTCAGGTACATTTAAAACATTTACTGTGAATGAGCAAGGTGAAGAACAAATTACTGGTTTTCATTTAGCTGGCGATTTACTTGGTTTTGATGCTATAGCAGATACAGAGCATAAAAGTTTTGCTCAAGCACTTGAAACATC